>JASHQD010000275.1 GCA_030037755.1 Terriglobia bacterium | reverse complement strand
CGGCCTGGCCAAAGTGACGGCGTTCGGGACCCGAGATTCGGGGCCCGGAAAGCTCGCCCCTGCCACTGTCAACCGGCTACCGTCAACCGGACAAGACACGCCGACAGTTTCCGTGGACCCGGAACATCTCACGAGCCCAGGAAGCACGCTGGGCACGGTGGCCTACATGTCGCCGGAGCAGGCACGGGGCGAGGAACTGGACGCGCGGACGGACTTATTCAGCTTCGGCGCCGTGCTCTACGAAGCCGCCACCGGACGGCTGGCGTTCAGCGGCGGCAACACCGCGGTCATCTTCACCCAAATCCTGAAAGAAGATCCCCCCTCCGCCCGGACCTTAAATCCGCAAGTCCCGTCCGAGCTCGAGCGGATCATGAACAAGTGCCTCGAGAAGGACCGCGAGCTTCGTTACCAGAGCGCCGCCGACATTCGCGCCGACCTCAAGCGCCTACAGCGCGACACAGGCTCGGGACGTTCGGCCGTTGCCGCTCCGGCTTCTTCCGGCACGGCGATCGACGATGGCCGCACTCGGGCCGGCGAAGACAGGCCGCGCATGCAGCCGGCTGCCGAGGCGAGCTCCGACTCCGAGGTGGTAGCGGCGCTGGTCAAGCGGCATAAAGGCAAGCTGGCATCGCTCGGTGTTCTCATCGCCGCGGTTGTGTTGGCCGGCGGCTACGCCATCTACCGGTTCACCCGGCCCGTGTCGTCCCCGTCCAACATGCAAATCACCCAGCTCACAAGCAGCGGCACGGCCCAACTCTCGGCAATCTCCCCTGACGGCAAATACGTGGCTTACGTTCAGCGGGACCCCGGCGGCCACAGCCTCTGGTTGCGCCAGATTGTCACCGGCAGCACGGTGCAGATTGTTCCTCCGGGCCCCATGTTGTATATCGGCGTGACATTCTCGCCTGATGGGAACTTCATCAACTATGTGGGCTGGGAAAACACTGCCAGCGGCTACTCATCCTACCAGGTGCCGGTGCTCGGAGGCGCTCCAAAGAAGCTGATTTCTCATGTCAACTCGGCCGTTGGGTTTTCGCCCGACGGCAAGCAACTCGCCTTCGTTCGCGACGATCCAGCCGACAAGCAGAGCAAAGTGATGGTCGCCGGCGCCGACGGCTCGGACGCTCGCGTCATAGCCACGAGGAAATATCCGGAGACGTTTTCAATGGCCATAGGCAATGGCCCATCGTGGTCCCCGGACGGCAAGGTGATTGCCCTCGGAGCCGGGAGCCTCGAGCCCATAATATTATTCCCCGCCGCGGTGAACGTTTCAACGGGTAAAGTGCAGCGGATTGGCTCCAGCAAGTGGTTTGATGTTTTCGGGCTGGCGTGGCTGCCCGATGGCAGAAGCCTGCTGATGCTTGCGCGGTCCCTTTCCAACAACCCTTGGCAGAGCCAGATCTGGCAGGTGTCTTATCCCGGGGGCGAAGCAAGCAGAATCACACATGATCTGAATGACTACGCTGGAGTCAGCCTCACGGCCGACGGCGGCACGTTGGCCATGGTGAGCACTCAGACGACCTCAAACATCTGGGTTGCAGGGAAAGACGACTGGGATCATCCGCGGCAGGTCACGCGAGGTTTGTCCAATGAGGACGGCACTTACGGGCTTTCGTGGACCAACCACGGGACGATCATTTACACATCGCTGGCCAACGGTAACACCTCGCTGTGGGTTGTTAATCCAGAAACCGGCGCCGTCCGGGCGCTAGTGGGGACGGCGTTCCCGGACGTTAACCCGTCGGTCTGCGGTGAGACAGACACCGTGGTCTTCGTGACGGGCCTTGAGGGTAGAACGGTGGGCGTCTGGCAGGCGAATATGGATGGAAGCGGTCTGAAGCAACTGACTAGCTCCCTCGACGAGTACCCTTCCTGCTCGCCTGACGGCAAGTGGGTAGTTTACCAGTCGTTCGAGGTGGGAAAGGACCAGCTATACAAGGCTTCGATTGATAACGGCAAATCGGTTCTGCTGAGCAACGGGTATGCGGCCAATGGCGGTGTGTTCTCACCTGACGGAAAGCGGATTGCCTGCAATTACAAACCGGACGCACAGGCACCTTGGGAACTGGCTATTCTGCCGCTCACGGGAGGCGACCCCATCAACGCTTTTCAACTGCCGGCGTCCTTTTTCACCACCCCTATCTCCTACACCAACAGCTTTGCCTGGTCTCCGGACGGCCGTGCCATCGCCTACGAGGAGGAACAGAACGGTGTTACCAACATCGTACTGCAACCTGTCGGGGGCGGAGGGCCAAAGCAAGCGACGCATTATAATTCGGGCAGTATTTTCGGGTTTGACATTTCGCGCGACGGCCAACTGGCGCTCGTCCGAGGCTCGCAATCAAGCGACGTGGTGCTGATCAGGAATTTTCGGTAGTTCGGCCTCGCCCGTGAGGAAACCGATGCGAAGCGCCTCATGCTGCGTCGGAGCGGAACTCTGTCACGGGCGACTGACCCGCGTGTAATGGCCTAGGGTTTATTTACCTGGCCCCCAGATGTATCGTCGGCCACCCGGACAGAGCCCGGATACCGCCCTTGCTGAGCGATGCTCCGATACGGAATGGAAGAGTGTCCCGTCATTCAAGCACAAGCTTCGGGAATTAGAGCACAGCCCCATCGACGGTTGCCGGCCTACCGTCAAGTTAGTGCGGCCATGGGTAAATCCTACGCCTTTGATCGCGGGTTCGCCGCTGGAGCATGGCTTTACTGCGATCCTGCGCGCCGGGATAGAAGTTCTGCGGGCAGGCTATATCGTCAATTGAGCTGAACTCACATCGCCGGGGGTTTGAGCCCGGGCCCTGACTTGGCCAGGGGCTCTAAATCTAAGCTGCCGTCACCGTAGCGTATCGCTGGCGAAAATGAGCCTCCGGACAAGCGGTTGGGCTGGACCTCGAGTTTGTCCCAATAACTTCGTGCGGTTCGCACGGCGGGTCGCCTCTGCTCTGAGACGGGCAGTCCTGCGAATCGCGATGTTTGCCGAACTTGCTGCGAGCTCTTATAACTTGGCATTCTCCGCTTTGGCTTGCTTCAGGATGGGGATGTCGGGGTCGGCGTCTTTCCAGAGGACGAAGAAGTCCTGGTAGGCGGCGCGCGATTTCGCGAGGGCGTCAGGCTGCGCGATTCCCTGATGATTATTCGCGGGTTCGCGAGTGTCGTCCGGCTGCTTTCCCACGAGATGCTTGAGCAGCTGGGACAGGCGTCCCGGCGAGGAAGTCACATTGATTCCAGCCTCGAGCGCGTAGGCCCGGCCAAGTCCAAGATGGGCGAGCGCTGCGATTGGCTCATTCTGGACGATGCCGGGGTGGTTGAGAACCTTGTCGAATTCGCCCGCGGCTGCGGCGCCTTGTCGCGCTGCGAGATACGCTTGACCTCGCAGGTAAGCGGGGTAAAGCGAGAAACCCATATAGGTCAGGGGAAAGCCCAATTCGTAGGGCTCAGCCTTTGCCAGCGCCTCAATAGCCTCGTCTGCGCCCTTCGAACCACTGTTTGTGCCCAGTACGCTCGTGGCGCGGATCATGGGCAGGAAATCGTATTGCGCCACAGCATCCTGCGGGAACCGCTTGTTGAGGTCGCTTGAGAGCCGCAGAGCTTGAGCCGATTCACCCGCCAAAGCCAGCGCGATGGCCGAGATCGCTTCCGCATCTCTGCCATTGGAGAGGACGAGTGCTGCCTGCACCCGCTCCGTCGCCAGGGTCTTATTTCCCACCAGCGCCTCGCGCACCGCGCTCTCGGCCTCGTAGGCAGCTGCAGTCTCCTTGTCTCCGCTGCCTTGGGCTGATTCGATGGCGCGGCGTGTTAGGTCGCGCGCCATCGCAAACTTTCCGCTGCATGCCGCCGTGTCTGACTCGGCTTCCAACATCAACTCTTCGTAGCCCGGCTTACCCATCACCGCTGCCGCCTCGCGCTCCATTCCAGCCTTATCGTTCTCGAGAAAATCAACGAAGTAGAGAGACACGTGGATCAGCGGCGAGCTGAGATTCCGCGACTGCGCCTGCTGCGCCATGGCTTTTGCTTCATCGAGCCGGCCCAGGAGAACGTTCACGTTGACGAGGTTATTGTAGTTGATACCGCTGCCGGGATTGAGTTTCAACGCCTCCTCACCGGCAACAAGCGCCTTGTCGTTGTCACCCAAGATCGTGTAAGCAGCGATGAGGTCGACCCAGGGAGTGTCGTCGCGTGGATAGGTCTCGGCCCACAACTCAGCGGCCCGGTTCTGTGCCAGCAGGTCTCCGGTGACAATCCACTCGTAGGTGGTGTCGATGAAGAGCTTTTCACGCTCGCTGACCCGGTCGCGCATCGCATAAGCCCTTTTCATGTTTTCAGCAGCCAGCGCGGTATCCCCTAAATTGGAGTAGCTGTCTGCGAGACGCCCGTAAGCCATGGCGAAGCTTGGATCGAGGCTAATGGCCTGCTGGAAGAACGGGATTGAGGCGGCAGGGTCGTTCCCTACGACCCAAGCGCGATCACCCAGGCTGAAGGCGTGCAGTGCCGCGAGTGAAGACGTGGTTACGTCCTCGGGCGGCGCGTCGTACTTCTCGACGGAAGCGAGCGACTCGCCCAACTTCTTTCGCATTTGCGTTGCCGCCTCGCCCAGTGCTCGGATGACGTGTTCCTTGCCGTTGGCCGTCACCTGCTCCTCCGCCAGCAGGTCACCACTCTGGCAATTCACCGCCTTGAGGCCGAGGACGTATTGGCTGCCCAGGCTGGCGATCGAGCCGTCAATCGTGGCGGCGCTCGCCGTGCGCAGGCAAACCTGGCGTGCAAGATCATCGGTCAGGCGAGCGTCACGAGGCTGAGCCATGAGCGTGAGCGTCTGCGCGATGCTCTGGTCGGAGAGAAGGTTCAGGAACGACGACTGCTCCAGTTGCGCCGCCAGCCCCTGCCGCAGGGTGCCGTCGAAGACCGAATCGCCCGTGGTGTTGGAGAAGTCCGCCAGCACTACCGTATCCTTGCTGCTGAGCACTGGCGCACGGCGCGCGTGGAGGTAGAAATAAGCGCTGAGCCCTGCAAGGATGATGACCGCCGCGGCCGCACCGCGGCGCAGGGCGACTCGTCCCCGTCGCCCTCCCGGAGACGTCTGCGCGCGGCCCGAATCGCGGCTTTGCCTGAGCTGCTTCAGATCGCCAAGCAGTTCACCTGCTGTCTGGTAGCGTGCGACGCGGTCCTTTTCAAGGGTCTTCAGAATAATGCGCCCAACACCGGAAGGCAGGCCAGAATTGAGTTCCCAAGGCGGCCTCGGTGCTTCCTTGAGGATGGCTGCAAACACCACCGCCGGCGCATTGCCGGCAAACGCCTGCTGGCCGGTGGCCATCTCGTAGAGCACGGCGCCGAAACTGAACAGGTCGGTGCGCGCGTCCAGATCTTCGCCCCGAGCCTGCTCTGGCGACATGTAGGCCACCGTGCCCAGCGTGCTTCCCGGGCTGGTGAGATGCTCGGGGTCGATGGAAGCCGTCGGCGTGTCTTGTAGGGGTGCCCCTTGTGGTCGCCCCTCTCGGGCGGGCACGAGGCCTACCCCTACGGTCAATTTCGCCAGGCCGAAATCCAGAATCTTAGCCTGCCCGCGCGTGGTGACGAAAACGTTCGCCGGCTTAATATCGCGATGAATGATGCCGGCCGCGTGCGCCGCCTCCAGCCCGTCGGCAATCTGAATCGCCAGGTCCAGCACCTGATCCACCGGCAGGGGCGCGCCCGCGATTCGGTGCTTCAGCGTCGTCCCTTCAAGCCGTTCCATCACCAGGAATGGCCGGCCCGCGTCCTCGCCGATGTCGTGGATGGTGCAGATGTTGGGATGATTCAGTGCCGACGCGGCCCGCGCCTCGCGTTGGAAGCGCTCGCGCGCCAGCGGATTGCGTGCCAGCTCCTCGGGCAGGAACTTGAGGGCCACGCGGCGGCCGAGGCGCACGTCCTCAGCCTCGTACACCACACCCATCCCGCCGCCGCCCAGCTTCTCTCCAATTCGGTAATGAGTAACCGTTGTACCTGCCACGAAACGAGCCCCCGCGCCGCAACCCGCAGATTACGCATTATACGGGAATGCCAGGCAAGAACATCACGGCGCAACACGGACGTTCAGGCAGGCGAAGAGGTGACTGACGCCTCGCGTCTTGGTGAGGGTGGCAAGGCGCGTGGTGGACCTAGCTGCTACCGGGCCACGATTTCATGATCGCCAGGTTCACCGAAGCTGGCACTTTGCCGAAGAACGGCCAATGTGTAGATGTGCCGGCGGCCTTTCCGAGCGGATCGTCGGGCACTCGGAGAGAATGCCAATCTGAATCGCTGGCGCGAATACGTCAGCGTAGTTATAAAACCGAGGGCTACGGACCGGAAACTCATTCCAGCCCTCAAATTGCCTTCCAGAGG
>JASHQD010000274.1 GCA_030037755.1 Terriglobia bacterium | reverse complement strand
TCTCGACACGGCCGACCGGCTCGCGGATCTGCGTGGACCCGGCGGCATAGGCTACTGCAACATCACCAAATGCTGCACCAAGGTCTGTCCGGAGTCGATCCATATTACCGACAATGCGATAATTCCTCTGAACGAGCGGGTGGTGGATCGTTTCTTCGATCCGCTTACACGACTCTTCCGCGTATTCAGTGGCGGCTCCGAACGCTGACGGCTGCCGTGATGGAGCCGGTTTGCACGCAGAATGAAGATGGCATCGCGCGAATCCGTCAACGAATTCGCCGCGTATCAGGAGAGCCGCCGCGGTGAGCTCTGGGGCTTGCTGGGAGACTTGCCATGGCAGCATAAGCCGTCGCCTCCGCAATTCGTCCGCACGGAAAAGCACGACAACTATACGTTGCACCGGTTGGTGCTCGACCTGAACGGCGTCGAGCCGGTGCCGGCCCTGCTCCTCATTCCGGACCGGCGGCAGCATCCGGCTCCGGGACTGCTCTTCCAGCACTGGCACGCGGGTATGTACGACCTCGGCAAGGAACAGCTCATCCAGGGTGTGAGCGTTCAGCCGGCGTATGCTCCGGTCTGCGCAGAAAAGGGACTGGTCACGCTGGCGATCGATAGCTGGTGTTTCGGCGAACGCAAACACGAGTCCGATGGCCGCACCGGAGAAGAAGACGCGTTCAAGCTGATGCTCTGGCGCGGACAAGTCCTGTGGGGAATGATGATGTTCGACGAGTTGCGCGCGCTGAACTTCCTCACTGAACACCCGGACGTCGACCCAAGCCGCGTCGGAGCGTTCGGGATGTCAATGGGCGCTACCAAGGCGTGGTGGCTGGGCGCGCTCGACCCGCGCGTTTCGGCGGTGATGGACGTCTGCTGCCTGACCGACTACGACTCGCTTATCGCGGCGCATGCGCTCAAAGAGCACGGAATCTACTATTTCGTCCCGTCATTGCTGAAGCACTTCGACACATTTCAGATCAACGAGTTGATCGTTCCACGGCCGCACCTGAGCGTGAATGGACAGAGGGACACGCTCACGCCTCCTGCGGGCGTCGAGCGCGTGCGCGATAAGCTCCTGCCGCTTTACAGTCGGTACGGCCGCGCCGAGGATTGCCGCATCGATCTCTTCGACTGCAAGCACGAGGAGCTGCCGGAGATGCGGCGCGAAATACTTGGCTGGATGGATCGATATCTCGTCGGGCTGCCGTAGCGGCGCTCTATGAGCGCCGGCTCTTGGGCGTAGTTTCTTTCGGAGGAACGGCGCTCATAGAGCGCGGCTACAGCAGACGGTGTCACTATCGCGGGGCCGGTTTGAAGTACGGATCGGGCTCAGGCACCGCTGCGCCGTCCTTGCGAGGATCGGACGCGCCGAATTTCACGCCCGTCGATGAATCGTAGAGGACGGCCTGCCCTCCGCCCATTTCGCTCGAGAAAGGGCCGCGCACTTCGAGAATGTGGCCGCGCTCACGCAGGCTGTCCAGAATGGCAGCAGGCACGCGATCTTCGATCAGCAGATTGCAGCTGGCCGGGTCAGGCTTGGTGAATCGGGGTGCTTCCATCGCAGCCTGAATGTTCATGCCATAGTCCACCACGTCCGAGACGAACTGGGCGTGCGCCTGCGCCTGATTTGGTCCACCCATGATGCCGAACCCGATATGCATGTCTCCCTTCTGCATGAATGCCGGAATGATCGTGTGAAACGGGCGCTTGTGCGGCGCCAGCACGTCCGGATGATTGGGATCGAGGCGGAAGAGCGCGCCGCGATTCTGCAGGGGAAACCCGTAGCCGTCAACTACCACGCCTGAGCCCCACGCGGAATACAAGCTTTGAATCAGCGAGACGATGTTGCCATCGCGATCCACCACCGAAAGGTAGATCGTGTCGCCTTGGAATTTTGTTGGGTCGCCGGGCTCGACGTCGCAGTGAGCCTGCTTCAGATCGATCGTTGACGCGCGCTCGTCGGCGTACGCCTTCGAGATGATCCCCGCTGCCGGCACTTTGGCGAATCGAGGATCGGCGTTGTATCGATAGAGGTCCGCGTAAGCGAGTTTCTGGGCCTCGATCTTGACGTGAAAGGCGTCGGCGTTGTTGAACCCCCACTGCGGCAGCAGAAATTTCTCGAAAATATTGAGCATTTCGAGCGCCGCCATTCCCTGGCCGTTCGGCGGCAACTCGTAGACGGTCCATCCGCGATAGGTGGTTGAGATCGGATCCACCCACTCCGGCTTGAAATCCGCGAGATCCGCCGCCGTCATCACGCCGCCGAGCTTGGTCGAGGTATTCACGATCGCGCGCGCGATGTCGCCGCGATAAAACGCGTCTGGGCCTTGCCGGGCGATCAGTTCCAGCGCATGCGCGTATTGCGGATTCCGAAAGATCTGGCCGACCGCCGGAGCATGTCCGTTGATCAGAAAAACCGGGGCGGCACCCGGACCGGCCTCGAGTACTTTTTCGCTGGTCTGCCAGTATGCGTGGATGAACTCCGTGACGGGGAAGCCGTTCCGGGCATAGTAGATCGCGGGCTCGAAAAGCTCGGCCCACGGTAGTCGCCCGAACTTGCTGTGCAGCGCTTCCCATCCGCGCACCGCGCCGGGCACCGTGACCGAATAAATGCCCGATCTTGGCATCTGGTCGAAGCCCTTCTGCTTGAGCAGTTCAGGCGTCAGTTTCGCAGGTGCCCATCCGCTCGAGTTCAAGCCGGTCAGCTTTCCTGATTTCGCGTCCCACTCGATCGCAAACAGGTCGCCGCCTATGCCGTTCATCATGCATTCCACCACTCCGAGCGTGGCGTTGGCCGCGATCGCTGCGTCCGCCGCCGATCCTCCGCGTGCCAGAATCTGCGCGCCTGCCTGGGAGGCCAGCGTCTGACTGGTGGCAACGATGCCTTGGCGCGTGATGGTCATCGAACGCGCCTGCGTCCGGTCGAGAAGGTCGGCCGGCCGCTGGGCGCTGAGAGGCAAAGCAAGCGCGGAAATCATGAGAAGTCCTTCGCCAATTCGACAGGTTATCGGCATAATGCAGAGTTCCTATTTCAACTCAATCTCGACGATCTCGCCCTCAGTGTTTCCGGCATTCTCGAGCGTGTGCGTGACCTTGGCGTCGACCCAGTGAAAATCCCCCGCCTTCACCTCGTGCGTAAACGTGCCGCCATCCGAAGCCGTCATCTTCAGTTGCATCGGCGTGACCGCGAGAATCACGTATGGACGCTCATGGGCGTGCATCGGCGTCTTGGCCCCAGGTTCCAAAGTCCATTTGTAGACGCGAGCGCTTCGATCTTCGGCCGCTACCGGAGCGGCGGCCTTCGACGATGGATTCTCCGGACGATGGAAAAACTCGACGTCGATTACTTCGAACGTCGCCGGACCCAGGTTGTGAAGCCGGTGCGTGTAGGGCTCGTCCGTTGTGATGGCAGAAGTATCGCCGGGATGCGTCGTGCCGGGCTTGCCTTCGGGCTTGTTCAGTTCCTGTTGAGCCAGGCTGGTGCTGGTGAGGGCGACCGAAACCCGGTCGCGCGAATGAGTGTGGTACAGCGTGCTCTCTCCCGCCGGCAGTATGACGTGCATGACGATTACGTCGTCGTTCTTCAATACCACATGGTGGTGCGGCTCCTGTTCCACCGGAACCGGAGCCTGCGCCGCTGTTCGGACGGCCACAACCGAAAGGATCAAGGGGAAAAGTCTGTAAGCTTTCATCGAGACCTCGCGAATCGAATAGGAAACTGCGGCGCCTTCGATCCCGACTAATATACCTGCGCCGCACGACCTCCGCAAAGCCGGCTGCGCCTTCGAATCGCACCAGGAATTCACGCGCATCGCCGTCTTCCCTGGGACGAATCGACACCTCCCGGTGACGAACGGACTTCCGAACCGCCTGGCAGCGCGTGTATCCTAGAGACCCGGCGATCTGCCGGCCCCTGGAATCCCATGTCAAGAGCGGCCCTTCTCCAGCGAGCGCAGCAATTCGGCCTGATGTTTGCCGCGTGGACTTTCCTGGCCATTGTCCAGGCCTGCCAGTGGTACTTTGCCTATGCTGCCCGGCATGTGAGCTTTCGCTATGAGATCTCCTACACGCTGAAAGAGGAGTGGGTCTACGCCGCCCTGACGCCTTTCGTGCTCTGGCTCGCCTCGCGGTATCCGTTCGGACAGCACAAGGTGCTGCCGACGCTCGCCGTGCACCTGTTCGGGCTCGCGGTCTTCCTTACTCTTTTTGCCTTGATTCGAATGCCGCTGGGACAGATCCCCGATCTGACGACGGGTCATTCGGGTCATCCTTCGTGGTCGTTGTACCGGAGCATGTGGTTCCGCTACGTCTACGACACGATCTGGACCTATGGCGGCATCGTGGCGCTTCACGAACTCTGGATTTACTACGGCAAGTACCGCGAACGGGAACTGCGCGCTTCCCGGCTGGAAGGTCAGCTTGCCCAGGCGCAGCTCAAGGTGCTGAAGATGCAGCTTGACCCTCACTTCCTGTTCAACACCTTGCATTCGATCTCCAGCCTCATGCACGAGGATGTGGAAGCCGCCGATGACGTGTTGGCGCGCCTGAGCGATCTGTTGCGGATGAGTCTCGAAGACGTGAACGAGCAGGAGGTCACGCTGAAGCGGGAGATCGAGTTTCTGGACGGCTATCTGGCGATCCAGCAGATTCGTTTCCGCGATCGCTTCGTCGTTCGGGTGAACATCGATCCAAAATCGCTCGACGCGCTCGTGCCCAATATGATCCTGCAGCCGCTGGTGGAAAACGCGGTCCGTCACGGCATCGCGTCGCGAGCCGGCGCAGGTCATCTCGACGTGCGGTCGGCGGTCGAAGACGGCGTCGTCCGCCTGGAAGTGCTCGACGATGGTCCGGGTCCCGGCGACGACTTTCTCGATGGGCCGGGCGGGGGAGTTGGCCTGGCGAATACCCGAGCGCGGCTGCAGCAACTCTACGGAAATGCCTTTCGCTTCAGCTTGTCGCGCCCCGGTCGTGGTGGCACTCTGGTGGCCCTGGAAATCCCTTACCGGCTGAAGATGGAACCCCGCGAGTCCAGCCTCTCTGCCGCACCCCGCTGATCTGCCAGGCCTCGTCTTCCTCCGAGACTGCATCTGAACAGCAATATGCCGATTCGGACGATCATCGTCGACGACGAAGAGCTGGCGCGCATCCGCATCCGCAATCTGCTCAAGCCCGAAACTGACGTGGAAGTTGTGGCCGAGTGCCCGGACGGACAGGCGGCGGTCGTCGCGGTCAGGAAGCATCGGCCTGACCTGCTGCTGCTGGACGTGCAGATGCCCGAGGTGGACGGGTTTCGCGTGCTCGAGATGATCGGCGAGCAGCAGCGGCCGGTGGTGGTCTTCGTTACCGCTTACGATCGGTACGCCTTGCGCGCGTTTGACGTGCTGGCGCTCGATTACCTGCTGAAGCCGTTCAACCGTGCGCGATTCCAGAAGGCGCTGCAGCGCGCGCGCGTTCAGATCGCGCGCGCGCACCGCGACTCTGTCGATGAACGCCTGGCCGCGCTTTTGAAGCAAATGCGCGCTCCCACCGCCTATCTCGATCGCCTGGTGATCCGTTCGGCGGGACGCGTGGTGTTCCTGCGCGTCGTCGACGTGCAATGGTTCGAAGCCTGCGCCAACTACGTCCGCCTCCATGCGGGGAAAGAAACCCACATGCTGCGCGTCACCATGAACGCTCTCGAAGCTCAACTCGATCCCGGGAAATTCGTGCGCATTCACCGCTCGACCATCGTGCAACTGGATTGCGTCAAGGAGATGCAGTCGTCTTTCGACGGCGAGCACGTCGTCGTGCTGCACGACGGCTCCCGCCTGCTGATGAGCCGCGGCTACCGGCACCGGTTCGATGAGGTGTTCAGCGAGAGTCGATAAGACTCGGAACGCCCAAATCTCAAATCTCCCGCCTTCCCTCGATCGCCTTCAGCATCGTCACCTCGTCGGCAAACTCCAGTTCCGATCCCACCGGAATCCCCATCGCGATGCGCGTCACTTTGACGCCCAGCGGCTTGATCAGCTTGGAGAGATACACCGCCGTGGCCTCGCCTTCGACGTTGGGATTCGTGGCCACGATCAATTCGCGGATCTTGCCGTCCTTTAAGCGATCGATCAGGCTCTTCAACTTCAGTTGCTCCGGCCCGATGCCTTGCAGCGGCGACAGGCTTCCGTGCAACACGTGGTAGAGCCCGTGGAATTCGCGGGTCTTTTCGATGGAGATGGCGTTGTAGGGAGTCTCGACCACGCAGACCACGCTCGGATCGCGGCCCGGATCGGAACAGTAGGCGCACGGGTCACGGTCGGCGAGATTGTTGCAGACGCTGCAGAGGTGGACTCGTTCCTTGGCTTCGATCAGGGCGCGCGCCAGGCGCTCCACGTCTTCGCGCGGGCCGCGCTCCAGGTGAAAGGCGATGCGCTGCGCCGATTTCTGGCCGATGCCGGGCAGACGCTTCAGTTCGTCGATCAGGTCGGCGAGGGGCTGGGGGAAATCCTTCATGTAGGCTACTATACTAGACCAGTCCCGGGAGGTTCAGCCCGCCGGCGAGATTCCCCACGCGGCTCGAGAGCTGCTCGTCCACCCGGCGCGCGGCTTCGTTCACCGCCGCCTGCACCAGATCTTCGAGCATCTCCGCGTCCCGCCCGGCGAACACCTCGGGATCGATGTGGACGCTCACCAGGTGCTTGGCGCCGTTCATCTTCACGGTCACCATTCCGCCGCCCGCGGAAGCTTCCACCAGCAGGTCGTCGAGCTGCTTCTGCAGTTGCTCCTGCATCTGCTGGACCTGCTTCATGATCTGCTGCATCTGTTGCAGATTCTTCATTGCCTAGCACCCCCTGAGGTCTTCGACATCCAACATGACGCACTCGAACCGCTGCTCAAAAGCCCGGACCATGGGGTCATTGGCGGCCCGCTCGCGCGCGTCCGGCACGGCTCGCGCGGACCTGGCGTCTCCATCCCGAAGTGTAACACGGATGTTAACCGGTTCGCCCAGCACTTGCGAGCAGACCTGGCGCAGCGCTTCCTGGTTGTCTTTGCTCCCCAGCATGTCGGCCCAGACGCTGCCGGAATTGTGGCGCGAGAAAATGAAGTTCACTACTCCCGGCTCCACGCGCCACTCGGCGAGGTGTTCCAGGCAACTGCTCACGAACCGTTTCGATTGCTCAAACAGCAGGCGCTTCACTTCCGCGAGCCGCGGGTCTTCCGGTTTCTCCTGCGCGTTTCCGGATGGCGCCGGTGATCCAGCCAGCGGTGGCACAGCCGCTCCTGGCTGTGCGATGGGCGACGGTTTCGCCGCCGGCGCGGCGGACGGCTCCGGCCGCGGGGGCTGAGTTGCTGCGCCTGTGGCTCCCGCGGGCCCGCCGGGGCGGGGAGCGGACGCGGATGGCGCCGCATCGCGTTTGACGAAAGGCTCCGTTCTTGAGGGTGGCGTTGCCACGGGCGTTCGCGCCGGCTGCGATGAACTCGCAGCCGGTCCTGGCGTTTGGGTTCCGCCCTTCAATTCTGCGATCACATTCTCGAGCGACATGAGCCGCCGCGCGTGCACAAGCTTCAGCAGCGCCAGTTCCAGGTGGAATCGAGGTTCGAGTGAGTAGCGCA
>JASHQD010000273.1 GCA_030037755.1 Terriglobia bacterium | reverse complement strand
CCTTCCAGTTCGCGCCGGCTGCCCGCGAACGATTCCGCCAGGTGCTTGATCGTTTCGGCCACAAGGCTGTCGGCTTTCTGTACGGCGGCGCGAGGCTCATCCACGAATCCCACTTGAATGTCGTTCCAGCGCGCCCGCAGGCCTTCGGCGTCCTTATTCTCAAACAGCGGCGCGGATGTGGCATCGCTCTCGCCGGCCGAGGCCCGCCCCATTTGGACCGCGCGTGGAGCCAGTTGCTCCTGCGGTTCGACATCGATTACGTCCTCGCGCTCTGCACTCCGGGTGCGAGCCGGCTCTGCCCCGGGAAGTTCATTGCCGGCGGCCGCGCGTGGCTGATTCGAAATCGGCCCTGGGGACGGCTCAATGTTGGCCTTGGCCAGGTCGGCCGTGCCAAGGGTTTTGGAATCCAATTTCATCTCTTCACCTCGATTGGAGTTGAGATACCCGGCTCCAGCAGCTCCTCATAGAGCGAGCGGTAGTGGATGACCGCTTCGCGCAGGTCTTCCGTGCTGGCCTCGCCTCGACGCTGCCGGTCGGCGATGGCATGGGCCAATCGATAATCCTGGACAACGCGGGGATGATCCACGGAGACATCCTCCGCTTGCTGTTCAAAAGTGCCGGTCGGATAGCCGCGCTGCGCCATCACTTGCTGAATCAGTTGGTCCGCCTCGATGACCGCTTCGGCGGGGGCATCCACGAAGCCCGCCTGCAGATTGCGCCAGGCCTGCGCGAAATACTCGCGATCTTGCACAGGCAAGGGACGGATGAGGATTTTGCGCGAGCGCTCCTGGCGTTGCCCGAGGGCCCTTTCAGCCTTCACACGGCTGCCCAGTTCGGCTACCAATCGGTCATACTCCGGGCCGAAGCGCGCTCGCAGGCGCTCAGATCTTCTCCGGTTGCCCCGCCACGCCAGAAAGACCACCACGATTCCGGCCAGCACGACGACCGCACCAATTACAACGACCATCCGTTCGCTCAAGGTTCACTCTCCTTCGGCTTGGATGAGCCGCATTTTCAGGGCGGCGTCAACCGGCCTCAGGTAGGGCGATTTTGGTCTTGATCTCAGCGATTCGCCGCATTCGCCGCTCCCGGCGAGAGCCGCGCGACTTCGGACTGGCCGGCGAGTTGCGACGCAGGGACGAGTTCGATGTCGGCGCTCTCGAATTCCGGCAGGAAGCTCGCGAGCGCCGTGATGGTGGTGGGATGCGGATGCCCGATGGCGAGGGCCGCGCCCTGGCGTTCCACCAACGCGCGGAAGCTGCGAAGCTGGGCCAGCGTGTAATCCACCGTCTCGGTGTCGTCGAGGAACACGGACCGGTAGAAGGCCGGAATGCCGGCCTGGCGCGCGGCGTCATACGCGACCGTCGAAGGCGCGGTGCGGCTGTCGATGAAATAGAGATGGCGGGCGGCCAGTTCCTTCATCACCGCGGCCATCAGCGCGGGATCGGACGTGGCGCGCGATCCCATGTGGTTGTTCACGCCGCGCGCGTCGGGCACGAAATCAAGATCCGAATCGACGATCCGCGCAACTTCGGGCGCGTCCATGCCCACCAGGATCGCGCCCTGTCCGGGGTTGATTCCCGATCCCATCGGCTGCATGGGCAGATGCAGGATCACCTCGTGTCCGGCGTGCGCCGCCGCGGCGGACGTCTCGCGCGACGCGGGCAGATGCGGCAGAACCGAGAACGTGAGCGGGTAGCGCAGCGCCAGCAAAGCCACGGTCCGCTGCATGTCCTGGCCAAGATCGTCGATCACGATGGCCGCGCGATACAGCCGTGGCACTTCGCGAATGCGCCACGCGCAGATATCGCGCGCCCCCAGCGACGGCTGCTCGAGCGTGACTTGGACGACGGGCGGCGAGCCGCGCGCGGCTTGCGCGTCCACGGTGAGCCCGTCATGCGCGGCCTGCCGCTTGAGACCGGCGACGATCGCGGGTACCGCGGGCGCGAGCGCCAGCGCCTCGCCGTGCGCCGAAGCCGCGCTCGAATCGCCACCGGCGCCGTTCTGCGGATCGGCTCCTGCCGGGCGCTTCAACCAGACCGAGCTTCCGCCGGACTCGGACACGATGTCGTTGTAGCGTTCGGCGATGCGGGCGACTCCGGCAGCGGCCCCCGAAGGTGCCGCGCGCTCCGGCGTCTTGGCCGTGGCGGCCTCTTTTTTGTGCTTGACGCTTCTGTGCCGAGGCTCGCTCGCGCGCCAGTAGAAGCCGGCTGCCAGCAGGAGTGCGATCGGGACGAGGACTCGAAGGATTTGCCGCGCGCGTTTCGAATTGCGCGCGCGGCGCGATCGGGTGCGGCGCTTGCGAGCAGGCACAGGTCTCAGGCGGCCTTGGCGGGCGCGACCTTCTGCTTCAGGACGTCAATGGCTTTTTGCAACTGCGTGTCGTCCTGGGTGCCGAACTGTTCCGGCGTGACCTCTTCGGCGATGCCGGCTTCCTCCGGCGGCGGGAACGGGACATCGGGCTTCACGCCGTTATCCTGGATCGCTTTGCCGTCAGCCCCGTAATACTTGGCCACGGCCAGCAGCAACCCGGACCCGTCGCCGACGGGAACCACCTTTTCCACGACGCCGACCCCGAAACTCTGCCCGCCCACCACGTCGCCGCGCTTGTTGCTGAGCACGGCATCGGCGACGATCTCCGGCGGACCCGCCGTCGAGCGATTAATCAGCACCGCAAGCGGCAGAGTCGATACCGCACCTTGCGGACTCGCCTCGATATCCTGGCGCGGGCTGCGCTGCCCGGCGGTGTAGGTGATGAGTCCATGATCGATGAACAGGCTCGCGGTCGAAATGGCTTCGCTGACCTCGCCGCCGGCGCAGTTGCGCAGATCAAGCACCACGTTCTTCGCGCCCTGCGCGCCCAGGCTCTTCAGCTTGCTGCCGATCTCCGCCGCCGTGCCCGAATCGAAGCGCGCCACGCGGATGTAGGCCGTGTCGTCGGGCAGCATCTTGGCGACCACCGGGATGTGGCTCATCGTTTCGCGATTGAGCACCACCTTCTGCGGCTCGCCGCGCGCCTCGCGCACCACCCAGAGGATCACCGTGCTGCCGGGATCGCCCGCCAGCATGCGGTCGATCTGCACCACGGAGAGCTCGCGAGTGGAGTCGTCGCCGATGCGATCGATCAGGTCTCCGGTCTTGATGCCGGCCTTGTCCGCAGGACTTCCGGGCAGCACCGCGACCACGGGCGCGTAGCCGTAACGCTTCGAAAGGTAGATGCCCACGCTCGCCGGCCCGGGATCCGGATGCGCCATGTAGTCTTTGAACTCTTGCGGAGTGAAGTACGTGCTGTAGGGGTCGAGCGCTTCCAGCATGCCGCGAATGGCGCCGTCGGTGACCTTGTGAAGATTGGGTTCGGTCACGTACTGGCTGCTGATGCGGGACAGCACCTCCTGGTAGACGCCCAAATCGCGATAAGTCTGGTCGTTCGTTTTGGTATCGGACGCAGTATCGCCCCGGCTGAGGACGCCGCCCACAACGATATACGAGACCAAGGCCGCCGAAATCGTGACCAGCACCAGTCGGATACGACTATTCATGCCAAGAGGCTCCCTTCGCTGCGCGAGATGCCCTTGCGGTTCGTCCCGCGCTTCCACACGCCCGCCCTGCGGCAGCGTTCTTTACTGTTGATGAGTATAACATGCCAAAGGGTGCCCGCCGGTCGAGCCCGAGCGTCGAAACGAAGGGCGGAGCGAAACGATGAATGCCGAATGGTGCATGTGAATGCCGGCGGGACCCGGGTTGCGAGTCGCGTCAGGTGTTCCGCGGGGCGCGATTCCCCGTTCAAGTTGACGATTTCGAGGATCCGGCATTCACCATTCGCCATCTTCCATCACCATTTGCCTTCGCCCGTCCGGATCCCAGCACGTTTAACCACTCGATCAACGCGCCTGGCCCGACGGCCGAAATCGCTCTCGCCCGGATGACGATTTGTTGAATCTAAAGGACATTCGTCTCTCACAGGCGGCGGGCAAATAGTGCTTTTATACATCGTGTTTGCCCTCCAAATTTCGCACGTTGCTGATTCCAGAGGAGATCCGTTTGTCGCTGTTTGGGTTCGTTTTCTTCGCGCGTCTTCGGCCGGGAAGGACCGATTTGTTGATGGCAAAGCACATTCCGGCTTCGTGACTAGCCGACAGCTTTGGCGTATGTTGTTGATTGTATTGAAAGAAGCGTGTTGAGTTGTGGATGTTAAATCAAGGCGCGTTGGGCCCGTTTTGCGCTCAAAACGGTGACATTCCTGGGCTAGAACATTCATGGAAGGCGCATGAACAGGGCTTCTGAGTGAGTAAGCCACCTGTAGCCTTCCGATAACACCGTGCGCCGTCATTTCAGCATCCTTCGCAGAATTCCCGCCATCCTCATGATGCGCCGCGACATTCCAGGTTTGGGGGCGCGCTTTTGTGGTAATTGCCCGGCGCTGTAGGTCACGTGATCTAGGCTAAATGGTCCCTCTGGCGCAGCCCTGAGCGCTGGCGGAACCGGCGGGAATGGCGGATTGAGGCACAGGCCCATCCTTTGACCTCTCATTGCGACGCCGTGCCGGGGAGGTGGAGCGCAAAGGCGAAAGCTCAAGATTACTATTGGGAATTCTTATATCATACTTTGTATTCTTGTCAAGTGGTGTCGCGGTACGGTAGTGGGCCAGTTTCACGCGGCCCTCTCTTTGGCATCCATCATGCTCAGGATGTCCTCAACATCCCAAACATGATCGGTTAAGCCCGCTTCCATCGCCGGGGTCACGCGAAGCGTCTGATGCACCCGGCAAAAGTTGTAGTACATGAAGTACAGCGCGACGTGGTACGCCAGATTATCGACCTTCTTGGAGAAGGCATTGGTCAGGCGCGTGAACCGGCGCATGTGCATCCGCATCGAGAGGTTCTGGCGCTCCACGTATGAAGTGCTGATGTGCTTTGGATCGGGGTTGCCCATGGCCGTCTTGCTCTCGCAACCGATGCACACCGCAGGACTGTAGCGCGTTTCCTCTTGGCTGCTGGCGTAGACCTTGTGAAGCTGCGCGTAATCAATCTCGCAGCCGAAGGCGTCCTCAACCGCATTGACGTAGACCTTCAGACCGTCCGTGGTCAACTGAATCCGAGACGCGAGCCGCGAAGCCAGATCGTCAATGAACATCTTGGCGGTCTGCATATCGCGGTTGCCGACTTGGAACGAAGGAACGAGCTTCGTCTGCGCGTCAATGGCCGTCCACGTCCAAACGTCGCCGTAACCGAATTGGCCGCGCTTGCACTCCGGCACATTCTTTTGCTTGGCGTAGACGAAGGCCCAAATCTCGTCACACTGGAGCCGCTTGCACTTCAGATTGCGGAAGGC
>JASHQD010000272.1 GCA_030037755.1 Terriglobia bacterium | reverse complement strand
CGAAACTCGGTCTGCGTAACGCCGGGACAGAGAACCGTCACGGTCACGCCGCTGCCTTCCAACTCCGCGCGCAGCGCCGCAGAAAACGACCACAGAAACGACTTGCACGCGCCGTAAACCGTCTGGTACGGAACGGGCGCGAAGGAATACACCGAAGCGATATTGAGAATGTGGCCGTGTTTGCGCGCGACCATCCGGGACGCGACAGCCTTGGTCAGTTTGATCATGGCGTCAACCTGCACGCTGACCATCCCAAGTTCCTGGTCGAGATCGGTTCCCAGAAATGTGCCTTTGACGCCAAAGCCGGCGTTGTTCACCAGCACTCCGAAGGGCAACGGCTCGGCGGAAACGGCGGCGATGAGCGAGTCGATATCGTCGTGGCGCGTCAGATCGGCCAGATGAATGCGCGTCTGAACGGTGAACTTCGCGGCGCAATCGGCGGCGACGGCTTCGAGCGCCTGCCGATTGCGCGCGGTCAGGAAGAGATGATAGCCCTCAGCCGCAAACTCGTATGCGAGAGCGCGGCCGATGCCCGAAGACGCACCGGTGATGAGCGCCCATTGGTCCCGATCGTCCCGCGGGTCAGTAGGGGTCAAATCCGATTCCGAAAAAGTATGAAGTCTGAAGTATGAAGTATGAAGTATGAAGCCGTTACCTCGAGACTTCATCACTTATCTTCAACTATCCGCTTTTAACTATTCACTATTCACCGTTCAGATTTCATCCTTCATACTTCATACTTCAAAGGTTCTGATTCGCCGCGCCGAAGATGTTGCCCGGATCGAGGCTGCGTTTCAATTCGCGCTTCCATTCGAGCGCGGCAGGCGACATGACGGCAGGCAGGAAATCCTGCCGGATTTTGCCGACGCCGTGATGATGCGAGAGCGAGCCGCCGCTGCGCAGGATCTCTTCGCGCGCGATGTTCTCGAGTTCATGATAAAGGCGTGAAGGATGCGGCACGCCTTTGAAATAGAACCCGAAATAGAAGTAAACGGCTGCGCCCGTCTGGTACAATTGCGTCACACGCGCCGTAACGAACACCTTGCCCGGAAGATTCCGCGCCTTGTATTCCTTCTGCAGCCGCTTCGAGACGTTCTCAATCAGCGGCAGCACGTCGCTCCACGAGGCCGAGGTCTCAAATGATTCGGCGAGGATGTAGTAATTCATCAGGAAATCGCGGATGTAGGCGATGCTGAACGTGAGTTGATACCCCCGGCGTCCGTTCTCCGCGCCGGCTTTCATTCCGCCGTGCCGAGCGGCCAGCTTGTAAACGGTTCGCTCCTGGTCCATGACCTCGCGCGCCGCGCCCTCGAACACGATGGTACAAACCACCATCTTGTCGGGATCGAATCCCTTCAGCCTGGTGACGAAAAACTTCTCCGCGCGGCTCTTCAACGTCCCAAGACCCTGGCTTGCCGGTTTCAAGGCCATGCCGAATTTGAACTGCGCGTTGTCGATCAGGCGGACGCTCGAAGGGGTGGAGGGCTCGCGAGCCAGTTCGCGCACGAAGGCGAATCCGTCTTCGAAAGTCCGAAAAATCACCGAGCCGTACGACTGCACATCGGGCAGCGGAAAGATCTTCATCACCGCGGAGGTGACGATGCCGAGCGTCCCTTCGGAACCAAACAGCAGGCGGCGCAGATCGAAGCCCACGGATTCGCGCGGCGAGCAGGTGGCGCGTTCGAGCTTTCCGTTCGCGGTCACCACGGTCACGTCGAGCACCAGATCTTCGATGTTGCCGTACTTGTTCTTCTTCATGCCGCTGGCGTTGGTGGCGATCCAGCCGCCCAGCGTGGAGAATTCCACGCTGTCGGGCTCGTGACCCATGGTGTAGCCGTACTTCTCAAGCTGCGCCGCGATGTTGCGTCCGACCGCGCCGGCCTGGATGCACGCCATCTGATTCGCGGTGTCGATCCACACCACACGATTCATGCGCGCCATGTCAACCGAGACGATCATCCGGTTCTCGTTCTCGGCGCAACGCAATGCGTCGGTGACGTTGGTGCCGCCGCCGAACGGAATCAGCACCACGTTGTGCCGCTTCGCGGTGGTCACCAGTTGCGACACCTGCTCGTCCGACTCGGGATAGACCACGAGGTCGGGAATGCGCGGCAGCCGTTCGAACCTGATGGCGTACATTTCGTCCTGTGTCTGACCGTGGCCGTGCCGCAGGCGCAACTTGCCGTCAGCGGTGATCTGTTCGGGCTTGAGAAATTGCCGGATTTCCCCCTCGAACGCCGCATTTTCGACGGCCGGCGCGATGTAGCTGGGATAATTCCCGGCGTCCGAATCGCTCGGGTCGAAGGTAATGCCAAGCACGTCGCGAACCCAGGGAATCAGCGCCGGAAGCTCGACGCCGCTCAACTCGTAGCGATTGCCCACGAGCACGGCGTTGCCATTCTCGTTGACCGCAAAGTGCGTGTCCGCGAAGCCCCAGACGTCGAGAGCGAGCGCGTCCTTGGGATCCTCGACCAGTGGCTCGGGATAGATGACCGATCGTTGCTCGACGGCTGAGGGTGATGGCATAGTGCTGTTCTCCTGCAGGTGCTTTGCAGCTGCAATCGAGATCGTCGCGCTGTAGCGGCGGTGTCCGCACCGCCGCATGCACAGCGTCACGATTACGAAGATCCGGCGGTGTCCGCACCGCCGCATGCACGGCGTCGCGATCATGAAGATCCGGCGGTGAGGACACCGCCGCTACAGCGCGACATGACTATTGTGAGTCCATTCGGCGTCGCGCGGCAAGGTCGCGGTACACTGTGCATCCGCACCCGACCTCACAGCACGAAACCCTGCCGCGAGCGTCGGGGGCGAACGCGCATGAATCGGAAATTCGCAGCCATCGCCAATCCGCAAGCCGCCGGCGGGCGCATGGGACGTCTATGGCCGCAACTCGCCGAGCGGCTGCGCGCGCGCCTGGGCGACGTGACTCTTCGCGTGACAGACTCGCCAGGACATGCTACGGGCATCGCACGCGAAATGATCGAGGGCGGACTCGACACCATCATCGCTGTGGGAGGTGACGGCACCATCAACGAAGTCGCCAACGGATTTCTGCGTGAAGACAAGCCGCTGCGCGACGATCTCCAACTTGGCATTTTGCCGGTCGGCACGGGCGGCGATTTCCGGCGCACGCTCGGGATTCCAACCGATGCGGGCGAGGCGATCGAGATCATCGCCGGCGGACGCCCGCTCGCGATCGACGTCGGCAAGGCGACGCTCGCCAGCCGCGACGGTTCTCCAGTACAGCGCTATTTCGTGAATCTCACGAGCTTTGGAATCGGCGGTGAAGTGGCGGTGGGCGCCAGGAATGCGTTCACGGTGCTGGGAGGCCGCACCGGATTCCTCTGGGCAACGCTGAAGACGGTGGCGAGGTTTCGCGGACGCCAGATCGAGATCGAATTAGAGGGCGGCGGATCGCCGCAGCGGTTTTTCATCAGCAACGTCGCCGTCGGTAATGGACGATATCATGGCGGCGGAATGCATCCGTGCCCGCAAGCGCTGCTCAATGACGGCGTGCTCGATGTGACCGTGATCGACTACCTGACGCCGCTCGAAGTGCTGCGCAAGATTCGCGCGCTCTACTCGGACAACGTTTACCGTCTACCGCAAGTCCACCGCCTGGAAGCGCGAAGTCTCCGGGCAAGTGCCGATCAACCAACCTGGGTCGAAGTCGACGGAGAGGCGGTGGGCTTTCTGCCGCTCGAGGTCGACGTGCTGCCGCGGCGTTTGAATGTCTTGTTGAGTCCGTCGAGTCCGCACTTCGGGAGTGGCGGTGCCGGAGAATGACGTCACGGCTGCCGCAGGGCGTTCTCGATCTCCACGTGATGGCGTTCGAGCAGCGTCCCGGTGGCGTGATCGACCGCGGCCAGCGCCATCTGGTAATTGATCTGCGATTGCGCGAGCGTCACCTCCGCGGTCGCGAGATCGGCCTGCGCCTGGAGAACGAGATAAATCTCACTCGAACCCAATTCGTACCTGCGCTGCTCGGCATCCGCCGTTTTCTGCGCCAGGTCGCGCGCGATTTTCGCGGCCGACATCGAGAGCTTCGCCTGCTCCAGGCTGTGCACCGCGTTCTTCACGTCCAGATTCACCGTCTGCTCTTCGCGGCGCATCTGGTAAAGGTCGTTCTTCTTGGTGACCGCCGCCTGGCCCAGCGCCGCGCGGCCGCCGCGATTGCGAATCGGCAGATTCAACGTCAGCCCGACGCTGTAGGTCGGATAGCTGAAGTGAAAGAGCTGCGAGAGCGCGTCACCGAAGCCGCCCGGAATCACGACCGCCGGCGTGACCAGCGTGTTGTACTGAATGCCGCCGAGGCCCGAGGCAGAGTACTGCCCCACGAGCTCGAGGTCGGGCAGCAGCGAATTGTGCGCCAGCCGGATGTTCATGTCGTCGGCGGCCAGTTGCTGGCGAATGCTGTCGAATTCGGGCCGGTGCTGGCGCGCCTCCAGCATCGCGGTGGGCTCATCGATCGTGAACAACGGCTCCGGCGGCGACGGATCCTCGGTGAGATCGAGATCGAGCGCGGCGATGTTGGGATCGAGATCGGCGCCGATCACCTGCCGGAACGCGTCTTCGGCCTGCTTGAGAGTGTACTCCGCCTGGATCGCGTTCACGCGCCGCTGCGCCAGCGTTGATTCGGAGCGATAGATGTTGAGCGGAGGCAGGGCGCCCAATTCGAGCGCGCGCTTGTCGTGATCGTACGAGGCCTGCGCCTGCTTTACGGATTCCTCGGCCACGCGCAGGCTCTCGCGCGCCAGCACCACAGCCCAATACTGGTTGATCGCCTGCTGAATCTGGGTATTGACCGACGCCGCGAACGAATCCTCGGACGACTGCAGGCCGCGCTGTGCGATCCGTATCGGCGCCATGTTGGGGAAGAATCCGCGATTCCGGATCAGCGGCTGGGTGATCTGGAGATTCAGGCCGGCCGTCAGGTAGGGATTGAAGAAGAAGAACGAATTGTTCGTGTCGTTCTTGGTTCCCGAAAAGCCCACCTGAAGGTTTGCGCCCGTCGCGAAGGTCTGATTGTAAGTGAATCCGCCTGATTGGAAGAGCGTGTTCACATTTTGACCGCTGGATACCGATTCGCCGACCCCTTCCAGCAGACTGTCGGGTTGCGAAATGCTCCGCTGGTCGGAGCCGTTGGCGGTCAGGAACGGATCGAAGGGCCGGTAAGCGGCCATCACGCTGTAGCGCGCCGAGTCCACGGGCGTGCGCGCGATGCGGACGTCGGTGTTGTTGAGGAGCGTCAGGCGGATGGCGTCTTCGAGCGTCAGACGAAGCTTTCCGTCGACAACGTGCCCGCGCAGCTCGGAAGGCGGAGGCAACGTGCCGGGCGTGGTCACGCGGCCGATCTGCGCGGAATCGCCGGCAAGACTCAACACCGAGGCGCAGAGGCACAGAGCAACGCCGATGGAGATCAACGAATAGAAGCGACTCCGCGTCGCCGGTTGATCATGCCTTGACACGCGACACCCCCTAAAGTAGAACAGTTTGCGTTCACAGAAACAACTCAACCAGAGGCGCAGAGACGCAGAGACGCAGAGGCACAGAGACGGCAGCAATTTCAACGTGTCAGTCGATAGCCTCTTTCTTCTTTTTTTCTCTTTGCTCTGGGCAGAGAGACCGCTGAGATCAGTAATTCGGGATTCCGGATTCCAGATTCCGGATTTCCAGCTTCTGCCTTCTGCCTTCCGCCTACCGCCTTCTGATTTCCGGCTTCTGATTTCTGATTTCTGACTTCTGACTTCTGACTTCTGGTTCTCGCCACTTGTCACTCGTCACTGCCCTATTCGTACCGGATCGCCTCCACCGGATCGAGCCGCGCCGCTTTGACCGCGGGATAGGTCCCGAAGATCAAGCCCACCGATACGGAGACCAGAAACGCCAGCAGGATCGAGCCGACCGTGACAATCGTCGACCAGCCTGCCAGCCAGGCGATCAGTCGCGAGATTCCGAAGCCGAAGCCGATGCCGAGCACGCCGCCCACGAACGAGATCATCACCGCTTCGAGCACAAACTGGCGCACGATGTCTCCACGTCGCGCGCCCACTGCGCGCCGCACGCCGATCTCGCGCGTGCGTTCCAGAATGCTGGCCAGCATGATATTCATGATGCCGATGCCGCCGACCAGCAGCGAAATCGAGGCGATGGCCACCATGACCACGCTGAACAGGCGTTCCGTGCGTTGCTGCTCGGCCAGCAGTTCCGCGGGAACAACCACGCTGAAATCTCCGGCATTGCGGTGCGATGTGTTCAGGATCCCGCGCACCAGCGTCGCGGCTTCCAGGCTGTCAGTCGACGGTTTCAGGTGCAGGTAGATGCCGTCGATCTCGTCGCGCATCCAGGTGTAGTTGTCCGCCAGGCGAAAGATCGCCGCGTTGAGCGGAACGTAGATCAGGTTGTTGAGGTCTTCGTTCGGCAAGCCGGAGGCGTCCGTGCCGGCCGTAAGCTGCGGACCGACCACGCCGATCACGTGAAACCATTGCTCGTCCGCTTTCACATATCGGCCGACCACGTCGCCGGGACCGAACAGCGCATTCTTGGCGGCCTCGCCGAGCACGCAGACGGGCGCGCCGCGCGCCGTCTCGTCCGCGTCGAAGAAGCGGCCTTGAGTGATCGCGAGTCCGGCAATCTCGCGATACGAAGGCTCGACGCCATAAATCACCGGCAGCGGGCCCTGCGGCTTCGGATTCAATTTGGAGGGCGCGAAACGCTTGCGCGTCGTGGACGCGGCGATGCCGCTCACGTTCGAGTTGATCACGCGGTAGTCCTGAAAGCTGAGACCCTGGGAAAGCCGGCGGATCTTCTGGTGCTGCTGCTCGTCGGTCGTCTCCTTTGCCTCCACGATCAGGTTGCGCACTCCCAACTGCTCGATGAACGCCAGCACCTTCTGCTGCGCGCCGGCGCCGATGGAGAGCATGGCGAGCACGGCCGCCACACCGAAGATCATGCCCAGCATGGTCAGCAACGAGCGCAGCTTGCGGACCAGCAGGTTGTCGAGCCCAAGACGCAGGTCCGGAAGCAACTGGCTGATGGCTCGCCGGCGCTCGTTGTTCGTGACCACGGCTGCCGTGCTCATGGCGCGCCTCCGGGCAACGCGAGAGCGCCTGACGACGGCTTCGCGGTCGAGCCTTTTTCCTCGGGATTCACCAGGGCAACCTCGGTGCCGCTCGCTAAACCGTCGATGGCCGCCTGGCTCTCATTGACGGCGCGAACGTGCACGTCACGCGGGACGAAAGAATTGCCGCTCCTCACGTAGATCACCGACTTCCCTGCCTTGCGGAAGACCGCCTGGCGCGGCACCAGCATCACGTCCTTCAGCTGGCCGCTCAAGATCGTCAGCCGGACGGTGAAGCCCGGGCGCAGGCGCGGATCAACGTGATCGAGTGCAAAGGTCGCACTGAAAGTCTGCTCGGAATCGCTCGAAAAGAAATCGTCGGTGGAGACGGCAGCCGCTACGCTCTCCACGGTGGCGTGCAAAGACACGCCGGGAAGGGCGTCCACCTTCACGTCCACGGGCTGTCCGGCCTTCAGGTTCGACCGATCGGATTCGCCGATCTTGGCGGTCAGCTCCATCTGGCCGGTGTCCAGCACTTCGGCGATGCCGTTGCCGGGTGACACCTGGTCGCCGTCGCGATAATCCGGTATGGTCATTCCCGGAGCAAAAAAGCCGGTGATCGCGCGCTGGTTTCCGCGGACGCGCACGAATCCGTCAAGCGTCGAGTGCACCTTCATGCTGTCGATATTGCGCTCGGCCTCCTCGATGGCGAGCTGCGCCTTGTGGCGCTTCTCTTCCGTCACCGCTAGCGCCGCCTGGCTCGATGCCGCGTGCGACTTGGCATCCTGTTCCAGTTGAGCCAGCACGCGCCTGGCTTCCTCGAGCTTGAGGACGTTCTTCTTGGCGTCGATCGCGCTATCCAGCTCGTTGCCGCTCACGTCGAGCTCAGCCTGGCGCACGTCGAATCGGGCTTTCAACAGAGCCACCTGGTCCTGAGCGGCGAGTACCGCGGCATCGGCCTTCGCCTTGGTGATTTCCTGCTCCGCCTGGGCCACGTCCGACCGGGCCTGCGCCAGGTTATACTCCTGTTCGCTCGGATCAAACTCAACCACGATGTCACCGGATTTTACTCGCGTGCCCGAAGGCAGCAGATGCAGGATCTGCAGCGAGCCGCCGCCGATCGGCGGAGCGATCAGCATCGTGGTGCGCTTGGCGCGCAGCTCGCCTGTAGCGTAGGCGTTCAGATCCAACGTGCCGCGATGCACCTCCGCAACGGGCACGTCGCCGGGGCGGTTCGCCGCCATGCTCCGGAGCGAGACACGCGCGCCCGCCAGGACGGCGGCAAGCACCAGCAGCACGATGGCCCAGCGAATTGTCCTTCGAACCGTCATAAACCGGAAGTGGCGAGTGACGAGTGGCGAGTGGCGAAACCTAAAGTGAGGATTGCGGAGGCAAAGCGACAGGAGTCAATCCCTGGACGGCTGTTCTTGTCACTCGTCACTCGCCACTCACCACTCGCCACTTCCCGCTCACTTTCCCTCCGTCGGATCCTTCACCGCGACCCGCTCGCCGGGCTTGAGCCCTTGGGCAATCAGCAGCGAAGTTTCGCTTCGGCGTCCGACCTCGATCGGGCGCTCGTCGAAATGCGATCCACGCAGGACGTAGGCGACGGTCTCTCCCGATTTCTGAAACACGGCCTCGGGCGGCACCAGCACGGCGTTCGCGACACGATCCACGGCGACGCGCGCCGTGGCGTTAATGCCCGGCCGCAACCGCTCATCGAGCTGATCGACCCCGACTTCGACCTCGAAGTTCCGCGAGAAAGGCCAGCCGCCGCTGAAGTCGATGGTGGCCATCTTGCTGATGTCCAGGAGATGCCCGCTGAAATCGCGGTCGGGCACGGAATCCACGTGAATCGATGCGGTCTGGCCTTCCGCGATTCGCGCGCGGTCTGTCTCATCGACACGGACGCCCAGGCGCAGCGTTTTCAGGTCGGGAATTTCGAGGATGCCGGCGCCCGGCCAGGCGCGGTCGCCCTCCTTGAATTCCTGACCGCCGCCGAAGAAGAAGTCGTTACCGGCACGGTAGTTCGTGAGAACGGTAACCATGCCGTCGATCGGCGATCGCAAGGTGAGCCCGGCAATGCGATGCTCAGCCTGATGAACGTCGTACAGCGCCTTCTCGTATTTCTGCCGTTTGCCTTCGACGTCGGCGTTGGCCGCGGCCTCGTCAGACTTGAGCTTCTGATCCGCCTGGTCGCGCTTGCTTTGGGAATCCGTCACCGCCAGATTGGCTTCCTGGCCTTCGATCTTGGAGACGATTTCACCTTTGGTGGCGTCGAGCTTGGCGGAGTCCACATCGTAGCCGGCCTTCAACAGGTCGGTGCGATCCTGCTCCTCGGTCAGCTTCGCCTGCGCCTGCGTCTGCCCGATCTCAGCCTCCGCGGCCTTCAGCGCCGATTTGTCCTGAGCGAGCTCCTGCTCGAGCTTGGTGGCGTCAAACTGCACCACGACATCTCCGGTTTTCACATGCGATCCGGTGTGGGCGAGGTGCAGAATCTGCAGATCCTGGGCATCCGCGGGAGCATTTACGGACACGGACCGGACAGCCTTCAACCGGCCGCGCAGTTCGAGGTAATCCACAAACTCGCCGCGCTGGACCTCGGCGGTCGGGACCGACGGCGTTGAATTGGCGAAGTGGATGGCAGCGAAGCCGCCGACTCCGAGCAGAATCGCCAAGGCAGCCAGCGCCAGCCAGCGATTCCGCATCGAGATGGACTGGATCACGTTCATTGTTTGGCCTGGCCCGGCGGCGCAGCGGAAGCCGTTCCCTTCATCACCACATCATTCTCTTTCAATCCGGAGAGCACCACGGTTTCGAGATCGCTCTCCGCGCCGATTTGAATGGCGCGCTTCTCGAATCCCGTGCCCGACTTGACCCAGGCGAACGCCTTCCCCGCATCCATCGCCACGCAATCGCGCGGCACCACAAGCGCGTTCGGCACGCGCGCGATCTGCACGTCAGCCGCGGCGCTCAAGTCGGGTGTAAGTCTCGGATCGCTTCCCTCGATGCGATAAGTGGCGTCGAACGTCCTCACCTTGTCGGAAAAGTCGCCGGTCTGGCTTACGGGCGCCAGTTTCGTGAGCTTGGCCGGAAAGACCATGTCCGGATAAGCGTCCAGATGCACCGTCGCCGGATCAGCAGCGTCAATCGCCAGCAGGTCTTCCTGATTCACTTTGATGTGGACCTCCATCGCCGACGGATCCACAATCTGCATGAAGGCGAACCATGGGTAAACCTGATCGCCCTCTTCGACGCGTCCCATGCTGCCGCCCTTCCAGATGCTGTTCAGGACGACCGTACCCTCGATCGGCGATGTCACGCGCATCCGCTGCTGATTTTCCTGCGCGTGGGTCATGATCTCCTGGGCACGGTCCCGTTGGATCTCGAGATCGTGAATGTCGGCTTCGGCCGCTTGCCGCTTCAGATCGAAAGTGGTGCGAAGCTGCTTCAAATTCGCCTGCGCCTCCTCGAGAGCCTCGTTGTTCTTTTCGGCCTGGATCCGCGACACCACTTCGTTCTTCTGCACCTCGAGTTGCGCTTTCTCCAGAGCGTCCTGGGCCTGCTGCAAGTCGGCCTGATCCTTCGCCTGCGCGGCATCGGCGTCAGCGCGCTTGTGGGAGATCTGGTCTACAAGGTCCTTGTACTCCGCCTGCTTGTCGAGGAATGCCTTGATCTGGGGCTGCGCGTCGAATTCCACCAGCACATCGCCCTTATGGACTTTCGTGCCGGCGGGCAGCAGCTCGGTGATGGTCAATTGTTCGATAGTGCTGCCGGCGATTCGCGGCGCGCCGATCGAAATGGCCTGCACCGCGCCCACGGTGCCGGAAAGGCGTAGGGTGCTGACGAAGTCTTTGCGGACGACAGTAGCGGTGTGAATACCTTCATTCGCGGGCGTGGACGACCGGGCTCGCCAGAGCCACAGCGCGGCCACGGCTGCGACCACGGCGAGCGCCACGAAGAGGATCGCGAGCCTGGCGCCGCGCCTCGGCTTCGCGGGTCGCGGTGCGGACACCGGCGGTAGTGCGGGTGGAGCTTCGCGCTCGACGTCCGGCTCGACAATAACGCGATTGTGAATGAGACTGATGAGTCCCCCTAAGACTTCGGAGCGCGTCTACGCGATTATCATAACTCCAGGACTCGCGTATTTGGACTGCCAAAGGGGACAAAAGGTTAGCCGGAAGCTGTGGCGGCAACCCCGAGCGCTCGCAATGTCCCCCGGGTGCTAAGATGACGGCAGAGGTTCATAAATGGCCACGAAGGCGGAAGTCACAGTTGAAGATCTCTACCACATCCCCGAAGACGGCAAGGCCGAGATCGTCAACGGAGAGCTGAGACTCATGTCGCCTACCGGAGATTTTCCCAGCCGGGCCAAAGGGGCGCTATTCGCGTCCTTGCGGCTCTGTGAGGAACGCACAGGGAACGGCCGGGCCTATCCGGGCAATGCCGCCTTCATTGTGAACCTCCCGAACCGGAG
>JASHQD010000271.1 GCA_030037755.1 Terriglobia bacterium | reverse complement strand
AATGGCCGGATTTCCGACCGTGGTACGCGAGGTCTCGGAGGACCTGCTGAAGAAGGGCCAGGGAATCATCGAGAAGTCGCTGGCCAAATTCGTGGAGAAGGGAACGCTGACCGCCGAGCAGAAGGCGGAGACTTCCGCACGCTTGAAGCCGACGGTGGACATGGGCGATTTTGAGGATTGCGACCTCGTGGTCGAGGCGATCATCGAGAATCTCGAGCGCAAGCGCGAGCTGTTCTCGACGCTTGACGGCATCGTGAAACCGGAGGCGATTTTCGCCAGCAACACGTCGTCGCTTTCGGTCACGGAGATGATGACGGCCACAAAGCGCGCTCCGCAGTTCCTTGGTCTGCACTTTTTCAATCCCGTGCCGCTGATGAAGCTCGTGGAGGTGGTGAAGACGGTAGTCACCGATCCCGCCGCGCTCGAAGCGGGATTGAACTTCGTCAAAGCGACCGGCAAGACGCCGATTCTCACATCGGACCGCGGCGGATTCATCGTCAACCGGCTGCTCGTGCCTTACCTGCTCGATTCCATCCGGGCGCTCGAAGAGGGCGTGGGCAGTATCGTGGATATCGACAATGGCATGAAGCTCGGTTGCGGGCATCCCATGGGTCCGCTGACGCTCAACGATTTCGTGGGGATCGACACCACGTATTACATTTCCGAAATCATGTTCAACGAATTCCGCGAGAAGCGATTCGCGGCGCCGCCGCTGATGAAGCGCATGGTGGCTGCGGGGATGCTGGGACGCAAGACCGGCAAGGGATTCTACGATTACAGCGATCCGAAGAATCCGAAGCCGAATAACTCGCTGATTGGGTAGAAAAAGATGGGAAGCTCAAAGGACGGGGAACTTCTTGTCGGCTATCGTGAAATGGCAAATGACCACGAGCGAGAACTGGAAGCAGAGGAATGGAGCGAGGCGTTGATCGGCGATGTCGACGATTGAAAAAGGGTCGGGAGTCGAGGGCGCTTGGAACCCGGGACAGTACGAGCGATCGTATTCGTTCGTCTGGAAGCACGGCGAGGATCTGATCGAGTTGCTCGCTCCGCAAGCCGGCGAGCGCATTCTCGATTTGGGATGCGGCACGGGTCAACTGACGGCCGCGATCGCCAAACGCGGCGCGCAGGTGCTCGGCATCGATAGCTCGCCGGACATGGTGCAGCAGGCACGCGCCAATTATCCCGATTTGCGTTTCGAGGTCGCGGATGCGTCCGCGTTTCGCACGTCCGAGCCGTTCGACGCTGTCTTTTCGAATGCGGCTCTGCACTGGATGACCAAGGCCGCGGCCGTGGCGGCTGCGATCGCCGGGGCTCTGAGGCCGGGCGGACGCTTCGTGGCCGAACTTGGCGGCAAGGGAAACGTCGAGCGGCTGTCGAAAGCCGCTATTGGCGTGATTGAGGAATTGACGCACTCGCCCGTGCGCGATCATCTTGGACTGTGGTACTTCCCCAGCGTGGCCGAGTACGCGACGCTGCTCGAGAGTCAGGGTCTGGAGGTCCGGTACGCGGTTCTGTTCGATCGTCCCACACCACTCGAAGGCGGCGAGAACGGACTGCGAGACTGGCTGCAGATGTTCTTGGGCCGGGTAACGCAGAAACTGCCCGCCGACGCCGGCGCCAAATTCATCGAGCGCCTGGAAGAGCGGCTGCGGCCCGAACTTTTTCGCGAGGGGACCTGGGTGATGGACTACCGGCGGCTGCGCGTGGTGGCCGTCAAGGGCGAATAAGCGCGAGGAACGTGCGCTGGTGTGATTTCTTGTTCGGGAGCCTTTCGGCGTATCGTCATTCCCGCTTTCGCGGGAATGACGATACGCCGGAGAGTGCCGAAGAGCCGAAACCACTACTGGACTCTCGCGGGTATCGAAGGATTACTGGAGAGAAACAATGGCCTACCAGACTTTGCTTGACGAGCGTCGCGACGGCATCGCGTACGTTACCATCAACCGGCCCGAAAAACTGAACGCGCTCAACGACCAGGTGATGGCCGACCTCCAGACCTGCTTTGAGGACATCCAACAGGACGCCGCGGTGCGAGCGGTGATTCTGACCGGCTCCGGCGAGAAAGCCTTTGTCGCCGGCGCCGACATCGGCGTCCTAGCCGTACAGACACCGGTTGAAGGCAAGGAGCGCTCGATCCGCGGGCAGCGCGTGCTTGATTTAATCGAGAATTTAGGCAAGCCGGTGATCGCGGCTGTGAATGGATACGCGCTCGGTGGCGGCTGCGAGTTGGCAATGGCCTGCACGATTCGAATCGCCTCGGAGAACGCGAAGCTCGGCCAGCCGGAAGTCAAGCTCGGCATCGTGCCCGGCTACGCGGGCACACAGCGCCTACCGCGCCTGGTCGGCAAGGGCAGAACGATGGAACTGGTGTTGTCTGCCGAGCCCATCAGCGCCGCCGAAGCGTGGAGAATCGGCTTGGTCAACCAAGTCGTGCCCGCGAAGGATCTGATCGGGGCTTGCGAGGCGCTGGCGCGGAAGATCATGGCCAACGGCCCGCTCGCCGTGCGCTTCGCGATGGAAGCCGTCAATCGCGGCATGGAGATGACCGAGGAGCAGGGCCAATTTCTGGAGGCTACGCTCTTCGGCCTATGCTGCACGACCGCCGACATGAAGGAAGGCACTCGAGCCTTCCTCGAAAAGCGTCCGCCGAAGTTTACCGGACAATAGAACCCTATGGCATCACGCCGCAAGAGCCGCGAACTCGCCCTGCAGATGCTCTTCCAGTGGGAAGTGGGCCAACACACGCCGGGCAAGGTCGTGGCAACATTTCTGCCAGCCCACAAAGCCAACGATGAAGTGAAGGATTTTGCCCGACAGTTGTTCGAGGGCACGGTCGCGGAGATTGACCGCATCGATCCGCTGGTGCGCCGTCACGCTGAGAACTGGAAGCTTGAACGCATGGCGGCCGTGGACCGCAATGTGCTGCGACTCGCGATCTACGAAATGCTGCACCACCCCGAGACGCCGCCCGCCGTAGTGATCAACGAGGCGCTGGAACTCGCGCGCCGATTTTCTACGCCTGACTCAGTGGAATTCGCCAACGGCGTGCTCGATGCCGTGCGCAAGTCGCTCGCCTCGACGCTGTAGCCGTCCGTCTCAGCCGGTCTGCGCCGGATGCGTGTCGATGACCGCGTGAGGCGCGTGCCTCTGGATGAATTCGATTCGCCTGCCGATGGAAGGGTGACTGTAGAAAATGAATTCCACCCACGGGTGTGGCTTGCGCTCGGCCAGGTTCAGTTTGGCGAGCCGCTCCAGGGCAGATGCGAAGACGCCGGGCTGACCCACGGATCGAATCGCGAACAGGTCAGCCGCA
>JASHQD010000270.1 GCA_030037755.1 Terriglobia bacterium | reverse complement strand
AGATCCCACGGCTTACCGGAGACGCCGAAGCGATCCTCGATTCCGATCATGTCGAACAGCAGCGGTTCGTCGATGTTCTTGCGATGTTTGAGGATGGCGCCCGCGACGAGGTTGCCGAATCCGCCTACCTGATGCTCTTCGACGGTCAGCACGATGCTGGTGTCTTCAGCGGCGTGCACCAGCGCGTCGATATCGAGCGGTTTCACCGTGTGGACGTTCACGATGCGCGTCTCGACACCGTACTCTTCTTTGAGCAGCCAGGCTGCGCGCATCGCTTCCGCGACCATGGGTCCACAGGCGACGATGGCCACGTCTTCGCCCTCACTCTCGTAGTTAGTGGAAAGAACCGTATCGAATGCCTCCGCGAAGTGTGGTCGCTCGCCGCGATAGCGCATTATGTTAGCTATGCCGAACTCGTAAGGCGTCGTTTCGCGCGCGGTGACGACAGGCGTAGCCTCGCGCGCGAATCGCATGTAAGCCGGACCTTGGAGCTCGAGAAGGCAGTGCAGCGTGGAGCGCTCGCTTTCTACAGAATCGCACGGCACCGAGACGTGCATGTTGGGCAGGATGCTCATCAGCGAGATTTCTTCGAGCGACTGGTGCGTGGCGCCGTCCGGCCCCACCGAGATGCCCCCGTGCGCGCCGGCGATCTTCACATTCAGGTTCGAGTAGCAGATGGTGGTGCGAATCTGGTCCCAGCAGCGGCCGGAAGCGAACACGCCGTAAGTTCCGGTGACCGGAATCAGGCCTTCCTTGGCCATGCCCGCGGCGACCGTCATCATGTTCTGCTCGGCGATGCCCACGCTGAATACGCGATTCTTTCGCTCGGGGTGGTCCGCCTCAAAATCCGTCATGCGAATCGAATTTGAGATGTCGGCGTGGATCGTGACCACGCGCTCGTCGGCGCCGGCCTGCTCGAGGCCGCGTCCGAAGCCCATGCGCGTCGGCTCCATCTCCACCTTCATGGTGTCGCCTGCGTTCCACCAGTAGTCGCGCTCGAACTTCGGCAACGTCTCCTTGGTCATGCGCTCGACGCTCTCGGCGTTCTCTTCGGCCCGCTCGAGAAGAGCGTCAATCCGAGGGCGGGGAAGCGACGGCGTTGCGAGTTCCTGGATGGCGATTTCGAATTGCTCCCGGTTCGGCGCCACGCCGTGCCAGGCCGCGTTGTTCTCCATGAACGAGACGCCTTTGCCCTTCACCGTGTGCGCCACAACCAGCGTCGGCTGCCCGCGATGCGCGCTCGTGCGCTCCAGCGCCCCGACGATCTGCTCCATGTTGTGGCCGTCGATCGACACCACGTTCCAGCCGAAGGCCGCGTATTTGTTGACGAGCGGGTCCACGTTCATCACCTCGCGCACCCAGCCGTCGATCTGAAGATCGTTTTTGTCGATCACGCCGCACAGATTGTCGAGATGGTAGTGCCCGGCCGCCATCGCCGATTCCCAGATGTTGCCCTCCTGCTGCTCGCCGTCGCCCATCAGGCAGTAGACGCGATAGGACTTGCCGGCGAGCTTCGCCGCCAGCGCGTCGCCCACGGCAACGCCGAGCCCCTGGCCGAGCGATCCGCTCGAGACCTCCACGCCCGGGAGCTTAAGGCAGTTCGGATGGCCTTCAAAGCCGGAGCCTAGCTGCCGCAGCAACACGGTATCGTCAAGGGCGAAATAGCCCGCCTTACCGAGCGCGATGTAGAGCGCGGGCGCCTTGTGTCCCGCCGACCAGAACACGCGATCGCGCCCGGGCCACTGTGGGTCGCGCGGATCGTGATTCAACACGCGCAGATAAAGCGCCGCCGCGATATCCATGATCGAGAGCGTGCCGCCGGGATGTCCGGAGCCCGCAGCGAAGATATCCACCAGGTCCATCGCGCGCATCTCCGCTGCCGCCTGGCGGAGTGCGTCAAAGCTAAGTCGCGGTCCGCGCTGTTCGTTCCCGGTATTCATGGCCGATTCGTCTCCGAATGTGTTTTTGTCAACGAGCATTCGACACCTATAGTCAGGCATGCGTTCGGGGCACGAAGTGCGGGCGATCACAGGTGCGCGTGACGGACGACTCGCCGCAAAAAGAAAAGGCCCGGACCAGCGAAGGTCCGGGCCCAGCCGTACTGATATTCATTCAACGTTTAGCCAGAAACTAACTCTTACTCGACGTCGAGAGTCACTGTGGTGGTTTCCGTAAGGCCTCCGCCCGAGCCCGTCACCGTGATGGTGTAGGTTCCAGCCTTGGTCCCCGCCGGTACCTCAATGCCCATCGTCGAAGTCCCGGATCCAGGCGCCGGAATCGTGGCCGGCTTGAATTTCACCATTTTCATACTAGCGGTCAGCGTCACCGACGAGTCGAAGTTCCCCGCAATGGCGGATGTGATCGTGGTGGTGCCGAGACCGCCCGGCTCCACATGGATCGTGGCCGGATTCGCGCTCAGGCTGAAGCTGGCAGACACTTGCGTAAGCGCGTTGATCAGGCCGTCGGTCTTCGGACTGCCCCAGCCGCTGGCGAGATCGTAGCCCACCGTTGCCGGAAAGCCGTTGCTGCCGCTGGTGATGTCCCAGAAGTCCGTTCCGTAGGTCGAGCCCAAACCGAGCGGGTAGATAGTGGGATTGATGAACCCGGGAGCCGTGGTGCCGTTCGTCACCGCCTGCTGATTCGTGAGAGCGAGATAGCCGGCCCACATCGGCGCCGCGAAGCTGGTTCCACCGTAAAGATTGGCGGTGCAGGCTTCCTGGTCGGCGCAGACGTAGAAGGTGAAGTTAGCATTGGCCGTGACGTCCGGGCCGTTGCGATAAAGCGTCGATCCCTTGTTTTCCGTGGTGATCACGCCCGGCAGTTGTTGCCAGGAGGGAATTGCGAAGTGATCGGGTGAGATCCCGCCGCCGCCGTCGACCCAAACGGTTTCTGAAGCCCAAGGTCCTCCCGGGCCGGTGGTCGTCAGATCCGTGCCGCCCACGCAAATGACGTTCGGATCCTCCATCGGATACCAGGTATTCTTCGATTCCCAAGCGCCACTGTCGCCGGCCGCTTCGAAGAAGCTCTGGCCCTGGGACTGCATCTTCTCAAAGTAGGGATCGTCGGTGTTGGGGTCCGGCGGGCTCCAGTACCACGAAGAACTCAGGTTTAGCGGCAGTGGAGTGTCGGTCGTCATGGCGCCCAAAATCGCAGTGTCAGTGGAGCCGACGTACTCGTAGATAGTGGTCACGCCGGGAGCCATGCCGCCGGCCTGGGTGATATCAATCGTCTGTTCCGTGTCGTCGCAGCCCTGATTGGCAAAGCAGTTGACGGAGGTGCCGTCGGTCGAAATGCCGGTGACGGCATAGGTCCTGGTTTGCCCGGCGTTCGCATAGTAGGTGTTCACGTCCGCGATGTCGAATCCGGCGTACTCCAGCAATCCGATGTTCTGTCCGGCGCCGGTGAGAGCTGTCCCCTGATAATAGGCCCCTCTCATATCGCTACCGCAGAAGGACTTCTGCGGGCACGAGCCGGTGGTCGCAAGCGAATGCGCGCCCGCGGCTCGGGTGTGCAGCGCGGTGTGCGGTATCGAGTAGTTGTCCAGACCTGAAACGGCCCACAGTTGGAAGGGCAGATCCACGCTGGGCTGGCGATCCGGAGCGTAGAACTTACGATTCTCGGTCGGGTGCTGGTAGACGTTCATGTTGACGTGGAAGGCTGACTCGACAGCGCTCGCCGGTCCGCTGATCTGGACGTCGAAGGCGTCGCGAGAGCCGCCCACCACCTGGAAGCCGTGGCTCTTTGCGAACTGCACCACGGAATCATAGTCGGCCTGCGTGGGGCCGAACATGTTGGTGAAATCCTGCACCGTGAGGTAGTGGTGGTAAACGGAGCTGTTGGGGTCGTAGAGCTCCTTAATGTAGCTTTGCAATCCTGCGCGATCCCGCAGTTGCAGAATGATATTGAGGCGCATGGTCTGTTCCGCGGGCATCCGGTTCAGGAAGTGCGCCTCGCCGCTGGTTACAGCGTCGCGCACATGATTCGTCAGCAGAGTCTGTGGCTGCGCCTGGCAAAGCACGGCGGCGCCCGCCAGCATCGCGATCGTAAACAAACTGACGCTTGATTTTCGAATCACGAATTCTCCTTGGCTTTGGCAGAATTTCCGTTTTCGGCTCTCCGGCACGGCGACGGGAATTCCGGATTTGTTGAAGCCCGTGAATCCTATCACGTTTCCCAGTCCCTATTGTCATATTTCAGTGGCATATTACACGTCTTTGCAACGGGCAAATCCTTGTTTCTTTCGGCGGGTTCAGCCGCCATCGCCGGACCCCGTCGCTGTTGGCCTTGGCGTGCCGGGTCCCGAGCTTCGAGTTTCGATTTTCGACCTTCGGCTGTCGAGGGTTGACCGTAGAAGCGAAAGAGTTTACTGCATGATGATGCATCAGTCAATCGGTACTCTTCGAGATACTTGATGTGGCCTGGTTTTACGATGACCAGATGTGCGACGGTCGCGATTCCCAGCCTGAGAAGCCGCGAAAAGACCCAGAGTCCGCGTCATCCCCTTCATCCTGAGCGAAGCGAAGGATCTCCGCATTTGTCTTTTCAAGGAAATACCGGGATCCTTCGCTTCGCTCAGGATGACGTGCTTCGTCAGGTTGCGGAATGCGAATTCTTCACCGTTCTGACGGTCTGGGATTCGAACTGCCAGCGTCGCGGCACCCCGTAAGGCGGGTTGCGCCGGCAAGCCTGTCGGCTGAGAGCCTGGCACTTGCCAGGCAAGGGTGAAGAAGAAAAGGCCCGGACCGGGACCGGTCCGGGCCGGAAATCTCAAAAGGTAAGTAGCGAAACGACCGTCACTGAACGGTCAGCGTAACCGTGGTTGTGGCGGTGACGCCTCCGCCCGTACCCGTAACGGTGATCACATGGGTTCCGGCCGGCGAATTCGCGGGCACCGGAATACCCATCGTCGCAGTTCCCGACCCAGGAGCCGGAATCTGAGACGGCCTGAATCTTACGGTCTTGAGATTGGCCGACAGTGTCACGGCCGAATTGAAGCTGCCCGTGATCGTCGACGTTATGGTAGCCATGCCGATACTACCCGGTTTCACAGTAATCGTGGTGGGATTCGCGCTGAGGCTGAAACTCGCGGTTTGTGTTCCGGCGAGCGCGTTGATCAGGCCATTCGTAAACGGACTGCCCCATCCGGTGGCCAGATCGTAGCCCGTCACAGCTGAGAAGCCGTTGCTGCCGCTGGTGATGTCGTGGAAGAGCGTGCTGTAGGTCGAACCGAGCCCCAGCGGGTAGATGGTTGGATTGATGAACCCCGGCGGCGGATTGCCATTCGTCGCCGCCTGCTGATTCGTCAGAGCCAGGTAGCCGGCCCACATCGGCGCCGCGAAACTGGTACCACCGTAATAATTTGCCGTACAGCCGGTCTGGTCGGCGCAGACGTAAAACGTCCAATTGGAGTTTGCCGAGACGTCCGGGCCGTTGCGGTAGACTGTGGATCCCTTGTTGGTCGTGGTGATCACGCCGGCGAGCTGCTGCCAGGATGGAATCGCAATATGGTCAGGTGAAATCCCGCCGCCGCCGTCGGCCCAGGCGGTTTCCGAAGCCCATGCGCCTCCGGGTCCCGTGGTCGCCAGGTCCGTACCGCCAACGCAAATGACGTTGGCGTCCTCGTTCGGATAGACGTACTGCCCGGATGCCCACTTGCCGCTGTCGCCCGCCGCCTGGAAGAAGCTCTGGCCCTGCGAGGCCATCTTCTCGAAGTAAGGGTCGTCGGTCGCGGGGTCGGCCGGCGTCCAACTCCAGGAAGAGCTCAGGTTCAGCGGCAGCGGAGTATCGGTTGACAGTCCGCCCAGCAGAGCCGTGTCGCTGGA
>JASHQD010000269.1 GCA_030037755.1 Terriglobia bacterium | reverse complement strand
GGTTATCATCCCGACATCGGCTTGCTGCAGCGCGCCGGCGTCCAGGTCGATCTCACCAGCTTCTGTCCGGATTGCAATCCGCAGTCGCTCGAGACCAACGTGCGCGGGCTCTACGTGGCGGGCGTGGTGATCTCGGGCAAGAGGACGAACGAAATCTTCATCGAGAACGGGCGCTTCCACGGCAGGCAGATCATCGCGGATCTCAAGGGGCAATTATAGCGGGTACAGTTGCACCGGCCGATGGCTACTACGGTGGACTAAAGAGGTGTCGATGGGGTGGCGCGTTCAGTGCGCGCCCGGCACCACCAGCACGCCCGGTTCGGTGTTCGTCTTGGTGGCGGTCACTTCGGTGGGAATCAGAAAAGTCACATCCGTTCCGGCAGGCAAAACCGCTGCCCCGTGATGCTTCGCCATGGTGTGCACCACGGCAGCGACCAGTCCGGCAGCGGCGCCGTACATCGCCCCTTCCCCGCCGTGGACCATCGCGCCTACCGCCGCGCCGCCGCCCGCGGCGATGCCCGCTTCTTTGGCCGCGGACTTGATACTCTTGCCGGGACCTTGAACCGTACCCTCGTCGTCCTTAATCGTAACGCCTTGGGCATTGGCGTCCTTCAGCGAGGCCTTGATGGCGTACTTTTGCCCGCTCGGAATCTTGATGGTGTCGAGCACCAGGCGCAGCTCTGCCTTGCCCTTCACGCGCCCGGCAGGTTGGATGAAGGTGATGTGCCCTTCAACCATGCTGCTTTCCGGGACCACTTCCTCGCCGTGGTAGATGATGGGCTCGTTGGTTTTCCCTGTGAAAAGGTCGCCCGTCTGATTGGATTTGGTGCTGATGGTGCTGGTGAGTTGAACGTCGAGCGTGGTGCCGGCAGGAATGACGAACGAGATGTCGTCGTCGCTGCGGAGAACGAGCGGGCTGAGGACGATCAGGGTGCTGAGGACGATGCCGGCGATGCGCGCTGCCCGTTTCATCTTAATCGCGAGAGCTGGTAGCACCGGTTCCTCATGGGCGCTTGCCGAGAACCTATTACGGCGCTGAGGACAGCGCCGCTACAGTTCCTCCGACGGCGCTGAGGACAGCGCCGCTACAAGCGGGGACGCTACGACTTGCCGGCGTCGGCCGTCGCGGGCGCCGACTCCTCCTGCGACACAGTCCGATCGACCACAAATGTCAGGTCGGATCCCGAAACCAGCACGACTTGCTTCTCGTGCCGCAGCAGGCTGTACATCAGTGCCGTGCCGCCGCCGATGGCCGCGCCGATGCCCGCGTCCTTCAGGATGTTGGGATCCTGCCCCGGGCAGCCATAAAACCGGCAGATCATGTCCTCGGTCGCGCCGATGCTGGCGCCCGAAGCCGCGCCAATGCCCCCGACGATTCCTGCCGCCTCCGCCGCGCTTTTCTTGCTCTTGCCACAGCCCTTGATGGTGCCTTCGTCGTCAGCGATGCCCTTGGTGCAGGTCGATGTTGAAAGGTCCTGCAGCGTCCCATGGAAGGCGAAGTTCACGTCGTCAGGGGTATTGATGCTGTCCAGCACGAGTCTCATCGAAGCGGTGCCGGCAACCCGGTGAGAAGATTTCGCCATCACCACGTGCCCATAGACCAGGCTGCCTTCAGGAATCAGCGTCTTGTCACTCGAGATCACGGCTTGCGTCACCATGCCGTGAAACTTATCGCCACTTTGGTTTGTCTTGGATGTCAGGGTAGTCTGCAGACGCATATGGATTATGCTTCCGCGCGGCAGAACGATGATCTGTTTCGTAGGATCGAACGGAGCCTGCATCGAGGTCATGCTTTGCATGGAAACCGGAGCAGCGGGATTCGAAGCGGCGGAAGAGGCGGGCGCCGCGGGAGCGGCAGGTTGAGCCGCTTGTCCGCTTTGAGTTCCGCTCGCGCTGCTCGTTTGGGCCGTCTGTCCAGTCTCGCCTGAACTCGCGCCGGTCGTACTCTGCGCCGTTTGACTGCTCTGAGGCCATGCTCCCAGTAACGTCAGGCTGCCTTGCAGTAGGATTGCCGCCAGTAAGTAATGGAATGACCTTTTCATGCGGATCTCCTCGCGTTCGGGGTACTCACCACCCTTCCCGACTCCTCACCTACGCTCAGTCTACAACGGCATTGGCCGCGGGGCAATGGCGACGCCTCTGTCAGCAAATTCGATTCGTTGCTGCCGGAGCGGGTTGTATACCAGGGGTCCTCGCGAACAAACCCCACGGGTCGTATAAGCGATTGAACCCGCGAGCCTTGCCCATCCTGCCGAACCCGTAGCGTGCGCCGCAGGCACGAGGGTGTGGGAACCCTGGAGAGGCCCAATCGTATTGATGTTGGTGGACGTAGCGCGTGAAAGCGTCTATAATCAGCTTTTCTATTCGTAGTATTCCGTTGCAATCGAAGTCCGGCAGCCGTGTGATTTGGAGCGCGCATCCTGCCCGCTCCCGGTCATCACCGGATGCGCGGGGGCGGGCAGGATGCCCGCGCTCCAAGTGAAACGAGCACCCGAAATCCCCAAACTTGCTGTGAGTTCCCATGGAGGTCCAAATTTGTCCGTCGCATCCTGCACAAGGCTCACGAAGGCGGCTACTTCTCTCGCCGTGCTCCTGTTTGTTTCTCTGATTTTGGCCCCAAAGGCATTCGCACAAGCGTCGGCATCGCTTTCGGGCACCGTCGTCGATTCCTCGGGCGGCGCGGTGGCGAACGCCACCGTAACGGTGACCAACCTCAAGACAGGCGCCGTTCAGACCACGACGACCGATGACGGGGGGCGCTATCAGTTGTCCGGCCTGCCTGCGGGACGGTTCGAGGTTCGAGTGGCAAAGCCGGGGTTCGCCCGTGAAACGCGCGCGCGAATCCGCCTGGCGGTTGGCCAGGACCCCACGGTCGACCTCAAGATGGACCTGAGCACCACCGATGCGCACCTGGGCACGCCCGAAACGAAGCCGGGCACTCCCGACGTCTGCGCGAGCGGCCACGAGTTCCTCACCAGCGATTGCACACTGACTTGGCACGGCATCACGGTGTACGGCGCCTATGACGTCGGCGTCGGCTGGGTCAGTCACGGCTTGCCGGAGAACGGTTACAACTACGAAGGAGAATCTCTGATCAATCGCAACGGCTACGAACATCGATTCCTCATCGCACCGAATAACCTGCAGCAGACGGGTTTGGGCGTCCGGGGCAAGGAACAGTTTGCGCGCGGCTGGTCTTTTGTGTTCAACGCTTCGAGCGGCATCAATCCGCAGTCGGGCTTGCTGGCCAACGCGTCGGCCACAGATTTCATCAACAACGGTCTTCCTCGAAGCAGTTACTCGATGGCGATCGACGGCGCGCGCGCGGGGCAGCCCTTCAACGACGAATACTATCTCGGTATTTCGTCCGATCAAGTCGGCACGCTGACCTTCGGGCGCCAGCGCTCTCTCGGCACCGATGCCATGCTCCAGTACGATCCCGCGGGCGGCAGCTATGCCTTTTCGTACGTCGGATATAACGGCACCATGGCGGGCGGCGGTGACACCGAGGACAGCCGTTGGGACGATGCCCTGAAATATCGCCTCACCTACGGCCCGGTCCATTTCGGCGCGATGTATAAGTTCGCCGATGGTTCCGGCGGCTGCTACTCGGCGTCCTCAACCTGGACGGCCGCCACCTGCTCACCGGAATCGGCGCACAACAACGCTTATGGGATCGACTTCGGCGGAGCCTACCGCAAGTTCTCCGGCGACGTCGTCTACCAGCATTACAACCAGGCGATCAGCGTATTGAATCCCTTGCTGGGACCTCAGAGTCTGTCGGCGCCCTACCAGTCAACCACAGACAGCATCAATACGAACCCCATCACCGGGTCCAATCTGATCGATACCACGAACACCTTGTACGGCATCGTGACCGACAACAATGCCGTTATGGCCGCTGCCAGGTATACGTGGGACCCGGTCAAGATTTTTGGCGGCTTCGAATGGGTCTACTATGCGAACCCGACGGACCCGTTGGGCGTTGGCGCCTCGGACCAGGGCGGTTATCTGCTAAGCGGCGTCGAAGACAACAACCTGGATTCCCCCAAGGTCGTGCAGATCTGGTGGACGGGCGCGAAATACGCGGTCGACAAAAGAACGGACCTCACCGGGGCCTGGTACCACCAGCAGCAGAATGACTTCCGCCGTCCTTCGACCTGTTCGCCGGAGAGTTACCGCGCTTCCTGCGCGGGTGATCTTGACGAAGTGTCTTTCTATGCGGACCATCACTTCACCAGGCGTTTGGACGGTTTTGCCGGAGTGGCCTACTCCTGGGTAAGCGGCGGGCTGGGCATCGCCATTCCTCATGGCCCCGGCGTGCCGTATCGATACGACAGCAATATGGCTCCGACAGTGGGCGCTCGTTTCGTCTTCTGACCGGGAAAGCGTAGCCTTCGCGAAGGGGTCTGAGGGCCGGACCCGCCACATGGTGGGCGCGTGGCCGGCGCGCAGTATCGTAAGGTTGCAAGAATCGGTTTCCGTCTTTAATTTAGGCACAAGAGGTGGTGTCCATGAATCTCGGCATTGCGCTCCTGCTTGTCCTCATGAACCGCTACCCGGCCGCGACGCCGCCGGACGCGGGCCGGCAGATCACGGTGGCGGCCGCCGCCGACCTCACCTTCGTGTTCAAGGACGTCGCCGCGCGATTCGAGAAGCAGACCGGGATCGACGTGCGGTTATCTTTCGGATCGTCGGGTAGCTTTTTCGCGCAGATTCAGAACGGCGGCCCGTACGATATCTTCTTCTCGGCTGATGCGCGTTATCCGCAGCAACTCGAGTCGGCGGGCCTGGTCGAGCCAGGAACGCTCTATGTATACGCTCGCGGCAAAATCGCGCTTTTTGCGCTGAAGGGATCGAGCGTCGACGTGGCGCGTGGTCTCGGCGTCCTGACTGAGCCAGCCGTGCGCAAGATCTCCATCGCTGATCCTGAGCATGCTCCGTACGGACGCGCCGCGGTTGCCGCCTTGCGGCACGATGAGCTGTACGATAAAGTCCGTGACAAGCTGGTGCTGGGGGAGAATATCTCGCAAGCCGCGCAATTCGTAGTCTCGGGCGGCGCCGACGTCGGGATCGTGGCCCTGTCACTGGCATTGTCGCCGACGATGAAGGATCAGGGCAAATTCTTCGTGATACCGGAATCGAGCTATCCTCCTATTGACCAGGCTGCCGTTATTCTGAACTCATCGCGAAACAAGGACGCGGCTCGGCAGTTCCTCGACTTTGTGCGCCAGCCCGAGATCGCCGGCCTGATGCGGAGCTACGGATTCGCGCTACCGGAAACTCGCGCCGCCGGCACGACGCCATAAAGTCCTGCGCTGACCCCGAGTCTGCGCCTCGCGATCACCATCGCGGCCGTGATGCCGGTGCTCGGAATCCCGATCAAGCACACTGGCCAGTCCCTTTTGGCGCCCCGTCCCTCCCAGTACGCCGTTACTCTGCTATACTCCTATTCGAAGTGACCTTCGGGGCAGGGTGAGGGAATGGCGTAAGCTATCCCAATTCCCGATCGGCGGTAAAGCCCGCGAGGGAGCCTAAAAGCAAGTGGCAAGTGGTGAGTGACAAGTGGCAAGACCGCGAGGTCTAACTCGCCACTCGCCACTTGTCACTGTCTTTCAGGCTCCCACGATCCGGTGAGATTCCGGAGCCAACGGTATAGTCCGGATGGAAGAAGGTCGAGACGCGCGACGACGTGCGCTTGCACGC
>JASHQD010000268.1 GCA_030037755.1 Terriglobia bacterium | reverse complement strand
GCTTGCCTCCGAGCTTGCCTTGTTCTTCGCCGGCCCTGCCCTGAAGATCGCCGATGTAGCCCTGAAGGTCGCCCAGTTCGCCTTGCAGCCGGCCCAGGTCATCCTGGCTCGCATCCGGTCCGAGCTGCCGGATTTCGTCTTCGATCCTCTTCAGGCGCGCCTGAAGATCGGCAGGCACCTTGACGCGGACTGCTTCCTGTTGCTGCCCAAGTTCCTCCTGTTTCTTGCCGAGTTCGTCCTGTTGCCGCCCGAGTTCTTCCTGTTCCCTACCCAGTTCTTCCATGGGCGCATAGAACTGCCAGGCACGCTGGACCGTGGCGGCGTCGCGGATCACGTAAGAGTTGCCTCTATGGACAAACCAGATGAAATCGCCGCCGATCTTCTTCTGCAGGTCTCGCACTTCGTCCTGATCGTCGCTCGATCCGTTCAGTACGACACGGTTTCCGGAGACAACTGCGAAGCTCATTCCCTCGTGGATATTGTTGATCGTCCAGTCGTCATCGTCTTCGCGCTGAGGAGGCTCGGGCGGCAGGGGCGGCTCTGGAAGTCCTGCCCAGGCAGCAGGCGGCGCCGGCGCTGGAGGAACGGTGTGTGCTGGCGGAGCCGGTTGCGCGGGCGGGACTTCACCTGTCCAGTGCGCGCTCGGCGGCATCGGTGAAGATGGCGGTGCGGGCAGGCCTCCTGCCGGCGGCGGTGGCGGCGCCGGGAATTGCGGCGCTAAAACCGCTACAGGGTTCGCGACCAGCACGGGACGCGCTACGGCCGTGAGATAGACAACCGGCAGCGCAAAGATCGCGAGTAGCGCCAGCAGCCGCTCGTTGCGCCTGCCGTGAACAATTCCGGTGGACGAGAGAACCTTCTCGATCCGGTCCTGCGCGCGGCCGCCTCGAACTGCGAACCATGATGACGTTCGGGCCATGGCCAGCCCCTGCCGGCACACACGCGCTCCGCTGGTTTGAATCGCTCTGAAGAAACTCATAAGAACCTCCGCATAGTAGTTGGGCTCGGCGCCTGCGCCGATCGCAGCCAGGTCGCTGGCCTGTTCACCCATCGCCGCCAGATGGCTCTCCAGCCACCAACTGAGCGGGCTAAACCAGAAAAAGCTTCGATACACGACTGCCAGGGCCTTCGTACGCGAGTCTTTCCGGCTGACGTGCGACAACTCGTGCGCGATGACCGCCGAAATTTTGGCGCTTTCCCACTCGCGCCAGCCGTCAGGCAGCAGGATGACCGGGCGCAAGACTCCAAGCGTCAGCGGGACCGATACGGCCGCGGATTCCAGCAGCGCCGGCGCGCGATCGATCCCCATCGCCAGAGCATGCCACTTCAGCCAGCGCATCGCGCCGGGATCGTCGATGCGTCGCGCCGCACTCCGTAACCGGCGGGTCACCATGAGACCTGCAGCCAGGCGTCCGAGCAGCAACACCAGAATCAGCAGGTAAACTCTCACGGCGATTTCCGATGGCTTAAGCGAGGAAAGCCGGGCGCGCCAGTTCATGCGTCCTGGGAGCGCGGGCATCCTGCCCGCTCTTGATTGCGAGCCGGTGCCGACTCCCCCCGCGAGCACCGAGCCGGAGCCTGGCTGGACGATCAAAGCTGTTGTCCTCGTAGTCTCTCTCGCGGCGATCGATGAAGCCGATATCGTGGTGCCGGCGCTTGCGTGAGTTCGGACAGGAGCCGCAAATGTCAGGAGCTTCTCCGGAAGACGCAACGGAAGCGGCGGCAGCAGAAACGCAAGAAAAGGCATGGCCAGCGCGGCGTAAAGCACACCCGTCCAGACGCTGAGGCGCACCGTCACTTGCCGGACACGAAAGAGGGCAAGCATCAGGCCGGCCAGGGCGGTGGGAATCAATGCGCGCACTGCCCCGTCTGACAAATGGCGAATCAGCCACGAAGAATCGACGGAATTCATGACTGGCCCTCCCTCTGCTGGGCGATCTTGCGCGCGAGGCGCTCGAGTTCGTCGGGTTGGAGCACCTCGTTCTCGACCATGCCGACGAGCAACTGTTCCACGGACCCGCCGCAGAAGCGGTCCACGATGTGACGCACGGCGCGCGCGGCGATGTTCTGGCGCGCGTGCGTGGCGCGATACAGGAATGTGCGGCCCTCCACCTTGTGCCGCAGGAATCCTTTCTCTTCCAGCCGCCGGAGCACGGTTCGCACGGTGGAATCCTTCATCGCATGCCGCGCCGCCAGCGCCTCGCGCACGTCTTCGGCAGTCACGGCGCCCGCGGCCCAGATGTGGTCCATCACCATCTGCTCCACGTCGCTGAGGTTGCGCTGGCGCGTCTTCTTTGGGTTAGCCATAGTAACGTTACAATATGTAACGGATCGCCGGGCCGATGTCAAGTAAAAACTTTCACCTGCTTAGACGGAGGCGGGCGGGCGACGGGTAGCTGGGTGGAAGTTGGGGATCAAAAGGCGACCGTGGACAGTTCACAGTCGGCAGTTCTTGACAGACTCATTGACAGGTCCCGGCAGCGATCCCACGATCGAACCAGGAAGCGGCAACGGATAACCGGCAACCGGATTACGTCCACTCTCCGCGATGCTCTTCGAGCGCGATGCGAACAAGCTGGCTGCGCGTCCTCACGCCGGTCTTCTGAAACAACTGCTGCAGCGCTGCTTTGACGGAGCTTTCCGAGATATCGAGGCGGGCGCCGATTTCCTTGTTGCTCAACCCTTCGAACACGCCTCGCAGCACGTCGCTCTCGCGCTCGGTGAACGGCCGGTTGCGCCTCGCGCGTTCCGGACGCTTGGCCGCGTCGACCAGAGCCTGCACGCACGTCGGATCGAGCCAGGTTTCTCCTGCCATCACCTTGCGTATGGCATCGGCGAGGAGCTCGGGCGGGCTGTGCTTGAGAAAAATGCCATGAGCGCCGAGGTCGAGGGCCTTGACCGAGTCCGCGTCGGTCATTCCGGCGGTCACCATGAGGACGCGCCCCTCAAAACCAAGCTGCCAGACGTGTGTCAGGAACTCGAAGCCACGCTCCTTGCCGAGGTCGTGATCCAGCAGGACGATGTCGATGCGATGCCGGCGTAGAAGCCCAAGGGCCTCGCCGACGGAGGCGCAATGAGCCGCCATTTCCAGGTCGCCTTCGCCTTCAAGCCAGCGGCTGAGCGCTTCTCGAAACAGCGTGTGATCGTCCACCAGCAGGATCTTGATCGTGTTCATTCGCTTTGGGCGGCGGTTCGGCGGCGCTCGCGCGATCGTCGCACGCCATCAGGTCCAGGGCGAAACACCATTCGCGCGCGCCCGGCTCGTAACGCAAGTCGCCGTCGAAGGCGCGGGCGAAAGCGCGGGAGACGTAGAGGCCTAGTCCAGTAGCCTCGGCCCCGCGTTGGAAGGGCTGGAACAGGCGCTCCGGGGCGGCAACGCCGGGCCCCGAGTCGTACACCCGCACCACCACTCGCCCGTCCTCTTCCCCGACGCGAATCGCGATCTCCTTCCGGGGCTCGTTCTCGACCGCCCGCTGGCTGTTCTTGATCAGGTTCAGCAGGATCTGCAGCAGGTTATGCGGGTCCGCCCACACCCGCGGGAGAGCCGGCGGCGACTCGAAGCGGATCACAACGTCGGATTCGCGCAACGGGACTTCGGTCACCACGCGCAATTGGTCGAGCACGGCGTTCAGGTCCACGCTGCCGAGCTCAGTTCCGGAGCTCTGGCGCAACTCGAGCGTAGCGACTTTCTCCAGCCCTTCGACCAGACTGCCGAGCGCCTGAAAATCCTCATTGGCGGCAAGCGCAGGATTGCGGGCGAGATTCGCCTGTACTACCGCGATGGCGCCGCAGAGATTGCGAATTTCGTGCGCCACGGCTCCCACGACCAGACGCGAGCCGGCCATCAGCTGATGCAGGCTGAACTCTTCGCGGTCTCGCAGATCCTCCGATACGTCCACCAGCATCGCGGCCAGACGCGGCCCGGACCGGGTCTGATAGCTGGAGAACCACACGTCGGCAAGAAAAACTTCGCCGTCGCGGCGACGCCCGTAGCACTGCATCGCTGTGCGGAAGCTCGGCGTCGATTGATTGCCGTGCGGCACGCTGGCCAGGGGCGGCAGAAACGACTTAATCGACCAGCCCGGGAGCGCATCGGGCTCCAAGCGTAGCATCTCATGCGCCGCTTGATTGGCCATGATGATCTTGCCTGCCGAATCCATGGTCAGAATGCCGGCGGGACTGCTTTCGATCAGGATTTTGAGCTGCTGTTCGGCGTCGCGCCGCAGATCGACTTCCTGCTCCATTTCCTGAATGTGGCCCAGCGTGAGTTGACGATTGCGGCCGGATTCGTAGGCGAAGAGCCCGGTCCCGAAATAGGCCGTGAAGACGAAGATATCACGCGGAATGCCCGGATGCGGCTGCCAATGGCCCGGGCCCAACCACTCGGCGAGGAAGGTGCACCCGGCGGCCACAATCGCGAGTTGCCAGCGCTGCAAACGGCTTCCCAGGATCAACATGGGAAACAGGTAGAGGAAGCCGAAAAAGACGTTCCCCTCCACTCGCCAGTCGAGCAGGGCGACGATGGCGATCATGACCGCGGCCCGGATCACGGCCTGCCTTCGGTTGCCTTTAAGCAGGAAAGAGAGCATACTGTCGCCCCTCTGCCGGTAGGCTTCCAGGATTCTCTGGGTAAGGGACATGGTAACTCTACCAGAGGCTCCGCTCACAATGGCAGCGGCTGCCTGAAAGATAGCCACGCTCGGCCGAAAGATACTCCGTCGACACAGGTTAACACCGGTCAAGCGCCGAAGAAAACCCGGCTAAAGCGGGTTCGGAGTTCGAGGTTCGGAGTTCCCTGGCGGATCCTGCCCCCGCCAGAACTCGAACCGCCCGCGAATACCGGGTTCCGAACACCAAAGTCGACCGGAAATCGAATCCGCAATTGGTCGAGCCCCGGGCTCTGTAATATATTGAAACCACATGACTTTCCAGCTTTGTTCCCGAGGCGTGCGCTCGCAAAGCCGAGTACGAAGCTCGCAACACGGTGTCGTTGATCCTCCGGCGCGAGCCCGGAGACCCCGGAGTGACGGAGGTCGATCGCAAGGGCATACCGACACCTCAAAGTAGTGCCCTATGAGCCAGGAACGCACGCTCTGCGTCACCCGCCATTCCGCTTCCGCGGGGATAACGAATGACGAAAAGCGGCCATCGAACGCATCGGTACTTCTCAAACACACGAGTGCCGATCAAACGCACTACTACTCACCTCGAACGAGCGGCAATCGAGCTGGCCGGGGCGGGATCGAGTGTCGCTTGGCAAACGGATATTTAGAATATGGTACCAGTTTGATCAAAAGTCAAGGCTTGCGGCTCCGGAAGCGACTCATCCAGGCCGGCGAACGGTGGTACTCAAGTGATTATAAGTTCGGCTTGTATGGCCGAAAGATAGGCATCTTTCGACATAAGATAAGTGGATGACCATCAATCCAGGATTTAAGCTTAAACATCAATCCCACGAAAACCGATCTCGCGTGGGCCAAGTTATGTTCGGGTACTTCCATATTTCAGGCCGGCGAGGGAGCGGGGTCGTACCAAGTCTCGCGGCATGGACCCTCGCCGGGTTTTTGTTCCTGACCTCGGCAATGAAGGGGCAGACCGCCTCTGCGGTGAAACTCGATCTCGACCAGGCGATTCAGATGGCGCTCCAGCACAACCACACTTTGCTGGCGGAGCAAAACCAGATTCCGCAGAGCCAGGCGGAGGAGGTCACCGCAGCGATCCGCCCAAACCCGGTGTTCACTTACGACGACCTCTACGTGCCGATCACGCCAAACGACTTCACCGCCAACGAGATCAACCAGGTGACGGAGTTCGACGTGGGTGCCGCGTTCACCTGGGAGCGCGGCCGCAAGCGGCAGGCACGCATCGATGCCGCCAAGGATCAGACCGCCGTCACGCGCTCGCAGGTGTTCGACAACGAACGCACGCTGACGTTCAACGTGGCACAGCAATTCGTGAACCTGCTGCTTGCCAAGTCGACGCTCGATTTCGCCAAACAGGACCTCGACAGTTTCCAGAGGACGGTGGACATTTCACAGACGCAATACCAAGCCGGCGGCATGAGCGAGGGCGATTACCTGAAGATTCACTTGCAGCTTCTGCAGTTCCAGGAAGACGTCTCATCCGCGCAACTCTCCCTGGTGCAAGCCAA
>JASHQD010000267.1 GCA_030037755.1 Terriglobia bacterium | reverse complement strand
ACCTTCCCAAGCCGCCGCAGGTGGCGTTCTTCGCCGGTGAATCGTGCTGCCAGAAAATTCCGCACGAGTTCCTTGGCCAGCTCGATGGCGACCACGCGCGATCCCATCACGAGCACGTTCATGTCGTCGTGCTCGACGCCCTGATGCGCCGAGTAGGCGTCGTGACAGACGGCGGCGCGAATCCCCGGCATCTTGTTCACGGCCACGGAGACGCCCACGCCGCTGCCACACACCAGCACGCCACGATCGGCATTCCCGGCTTTGACGGCGAGGCCCATCGCCCCAGCGTAATCCGGGTAATCGTCACCGGCCACGTAGGTGTGAGCGCCGAGATCGGTCACCTCGTGTCCGAGGCTCTCAATATACGGGGCCAGCTCGCGCTTGAGGTCGAATCCGGCATGATCGGAGGCAATGGCGATACGCATAGAGCCCCATGCTATCACCGAACCATCTGTTTCCGAAGGCGTTGAGCCGCGGTGGTCTGGCGCCCGCTGTAGCGGCGGTGTCCTCACCGCCGGGCCTGGCCCGCCAGACCGGGTTTCGGCGGTGAGGAGACCGCCGCGCGTGGCCCGCCAGACCGGGTTTCGGGTTCGCTCTCCTCGGGATGACCCTCCAAGTTGCGGGTTGTCCCAAGGAGTGGTACAAAGGAACGTGCAGGGGCGACCTCGTGATCGTGAGCTTTCGGGACGGGTGGTTGCGGGCCTTCTTCGTCCAGGATATTCGCTGCCGGCACATCCCGTCCGAGCTTGAAAGCCGGCTCTTTCGCAAGCTCCAAATGATCGACGACGCGACGACCGATCGGGACTTACGGGTGCCGCTCAGCAACCGGTTCGAGAAGCTACGCGGCCAGCTGGCAGGATTTCACTCGATCCGCGTCAATGACCAATGGCGGCCGATCTTCCGCTGCGATGGGAGCCGCGGCGAAGCGAGCGCATCTATCTCGACAATCACAGCCACCGGTGAGGGGAACCATGCTGACGACGAAGCGAAAGCCGGCCACGGTCGGCGAAATCCTTGTCGAAGAGTTCATGCACCCGAGGGCGCTGACCCAGGCGGCGCTCGCGCAGGCGATGGGCGTTCAGCGCAAGCACGTCAACGAGCTCTGCAACGATCGCCGGAAGGTGACGGCGGCAACTGCGCTCATCCTCGCCCGAGTCTTCGGCAACAGCCCCGACTTCTGGCTGAATGTGCAGCGCCGCTGCGATCTGTGGGATGTGATGAACAGTCCCCGGCAGCGCCAGCGAATCGAACGCGCGAAACCCATCGGTGCCGCCGCCTGAGACCGATCATAAGGCCGGGCAAGCACGCGCCCCGAGCTGCTCGTGCGGTGGTACTCGCCGTGAATCCGCGGGCGCTCACATTGTTCTTGGCCGTCTGATATTGCCGCGTCTATGCGCTCACGCCCGCCAGCAGATCAGCTTCAACTCCGTCATCTCTTCGATCGCGTACCGCGGTCCTTCGCGTCCGATGCCGCTGTGACGCGCTCCGCCGTACGGCATGTGATCGGCGCGATAAGCGGGAACGTCGTTCACGATCACGCCGCCGTAATGCAGTGCGCGGGCCGCGCGGAACGCGGTTTGGAGATTCTGCGTGCACAATCCCACCTGCAAGCCATAGTTGCCGCTGTTGACGCGCTCGATGGCGTCCTCGAGGTGCGTATAGCGGTGCAGAGAGACCACCGGTCCGAAAGCCTCCTGGCAACTGATGGGGAGGTGCGGGAGCACGTCGTCAAGCACCGTAGGTTCGATGGTGGCGCCGCGCCGGACGCCTCCGGCGAGCACGCGCGCGCCCGCGCCGCGCGCCTCGTTGATCCACTGTTCGACGCGGCGCGCCTGGTCTACATCGATCATGCTCGAGACTTCGGTCGAGTCGTCGAGCGGATGCCCGATCTTCAAGGCGCGCGCGCCTTCCACGAACCGCCGGATGAACTCGCCCGCGATCACTTCGTGCAGATAGATGTTCTGCACTGAAACGCAGACCTGCCCGGAGTGCGCGAAGCTGCCGGTGACGGCGCGGGGCACGATGAAATCAAGATCGGCATCGGGCTCGACGATCAGCGACGAGTTGTTTCCGAGTTCGAGCGTCACGCGACGCAGGCCGGCGTGGGCGCGAATCTGTTCGCCGACGGGAATGCTTCCCGTGAAGGTGATCATTGCCAAGCGATCGTTGCGGACTAACCAGTCGCCTACCTTCTCGCCGTCGCCCGTGACCACGTTGTAGGCGCCGCGCGGCAGTCCGGCTTCGTGCGTGAGCGAGGCGAATCGCAGGGCGGTCAGCGGCGTGTTCTCCGACGGCTTGTGAATCACGCTGTTGCCTGCCGCCAGCGCCGGACCGATCTTGTGCAGGCCCAGGTTCAGGGGAAAATTGAACGGCGTGATGGCGGCCACGATGCCGAGCGGCTCGCGCACGGTGATCCCCCATCGGCCCTTGCCCGCCGGGCCCGCGTCCATGGGAACCACCTCGCCGTGCAGGCCGCGGGCGGCATCGGCGGACGCGAGCAGGGTCTGCTGGCCTCGATCAACCTCCGTGCGCGCTTCGCGGATCGGCTTGCCGCTCTCGCTCGCGATCAGGCGCGCAAACTCCTCCGCGTCCCGCGCCAGGAGTGCCCGCATGCGGTCAAGAATCTCGGCGCGTTCGTACAGCGTGAGCGCCGCCATCGCCTTGGCACCCTCTTCGGCCGCAGCCACGGCACGCTCCAAAGCAGATTCGTCGGCCTCGCAGACGGTTGCGACCGGCGTCCCGTCATAGGGAATGCTGATCGTACGGGTCGTGCTCGTGATGACCGGCTGGTCCCCGATCCAGAGCGGGACCTCCTCTTTCAGTTCCATTACGGTTGATGTTGCCATGGGACTCTCCTCCGTACTCGTGTTCAGGTCCCGCCCATCATACTGGGCTCCTCGATTCCTTTATGCCGCTCCGTCGTATTCGATGTCAAAGGGCGGTTGCCGGACGCCGGTTGCCGGTTGTCGATCAGTTGCTGGTAGCCGGTTTTCGGTTGTCGGTCCTCTTCGTGGATCGTAGATCATGGATCGTTGATCGTTGACCCGCGTCTAGCGGGAACCGACAACCCGCAACCGGGAACCGTCGACCGCCCATGTGACACCAATCACATCGCCTTTTCAAAGCGGCGACGGAAACTGGATTGGGATGATCGGCCTGGCAAACCAGCAACCGCGAACCGACCACCGACAAGCACTCGGAGGCGATTATGAAAGGTAAAGGCGTCACCAAGCCCTTGGGACTGCATGCCAAGAAATGGCGTGAGGCAAGCCAGATGCGCGGCTTCGCCGGCCAGCTTCCGCAGCCGCACCCTTCGAAGAACAAAATGTTGTGGAAGAAGGCGGAAGTCGAGGCAACGCCCGAAACGGCGGAGCTGATCACGCGGCGATACAAATAGGCGGGCTCGCGCAACGCCGTTCACCGTCGCTACTCGGATCGCGTCCCGCTATACGGGTACCCGTATAGCCGCGCATAAGGGTCGCGGTTGACAACCGTAAAGTTACAGGCCACAGTCTTCAATGAAGATCAGGAACTTCGCGCATAAGGGACTGAAGAAGTTGTACACCGAAGACACCGCGAAAGCCGTGCCACCCGACAGCGTCGACAAGCTGCGCAAGATGCTGGCATTTCTTGACGACATGCAGGAACCACAAGAACTAGATGCCTTTAGGTCGTAGAGCGCCCACACCCTGACCGGCGACCGGAAGGGCGCGTGGAGCCTGAGCGTTACCCGGAATCGCCGCCTGACTTTTTACGTCGATGCCGAGGAGCAGGAAATCTGCGACCTGAATTTCGAGGACTATCATTAGGCAGCTTGGAGCAAAGATCATGCCTCTTAAAAACCCGCCTCATCCCGGAGATTTCATTCGCACCGAGATCGTCGAACCGGCCGGCTTGTCAGTGACGGCAGCCGCTGCGGCGCTTGGCGTTTCCAGGCCCGCGCTGTCCAGCCTGCTGAATGGCAGAGCCGATCTTTCTGGAGATATGGCGCTGCGCATTGAGAAGGCTTTCGGCGTGAAGATGGACACGCTCATGAGAATGCAAACTTCGTACGACATCGCCCAAACTCGGAAGCGTGAAAAGCAGATTCGGGTGCGGCGCATTCAGCAATTCGTCGATCAGCACGTGTGAGAGAGAATCAGATTCGGAGCAGCTAGGCGCACGGCGGTGCGTCCGGTCCTTCCGAAGTTCAGAATTCCGAGAGGATGGGCTGGGAATTCAGATGCGAATCTGCCCTGATCCAATCACCTGATACTTGATGGACGTGAGCTCTTTGAGCGCGAATGGCCCCCGGCAGTGGAGCTTCTGTGTGCTGATTCCCATCTCGGCGCCGAAGCCGAATTCGCCGCCGTCGGTGAAGCGTGTGGAGGCATTCCAGTAGACAGCAGCCGAGTCTACCTGTTCGAGAAACGCGCGCGCGCGCGGCTCGTTGCGCGTGACGATCGCGTCGGAGTGCGACGTGGAATAGCGATTGATGTGCCCGATGGCGGCGTCGAGATCGTCGACCACGGCGACCGCCATAATCAGCGCTGAATATTCCGTGAACCAATCCTCAGGTTCAGCCGCTTTGACGCCGAGATCGTACGCGAGCCGGCGGGTATCCTCATCGCCGCGAACCTCCACGCCCGCTTCCTGCAGCTTGCGCACGATGCGCGGAATGTAAGATGCCGCGACGCCACGGTGCACCAGCAGCTTTTCCGCTGAATTGCAGACCGACGGCCGCGAGACCTTGGCGTTGATCACAACGCTGTCGGCCATGTCGAGGTCCGCTTCGTCGTCCACGTACACGTGGCAGTTGCCAGCGCCGGTTTCGATCACCGGCACGCGCGCGGTGTCCACTACGCGATTGATCAGATCCGCTCCACCGCGCGGCACGATCACGTCCACCAGGCCTCGCGCGCGCAGGAGCTCATCCACCGAGTCACGCGATCGGGAATCGAGCAGCTCGACAGCGCCGTCGGGCAATCCAGCGGTTTGGCTCAGAATTTCGACGAGGCACTCGTTCGTGTGAACGGCCTCGCGTCCACCGCGCAGCACCACGGCGTTGCCGGCTTTGAATGCGAGCACGATCGCGTCCACCGTGACGTTCGGGCGCGACTCGTAGATCACGCCGATGACGCCGAGCGGCACGCGAATCTTCCGGATTTCGAGACCGTTGGGACGCGTCCAGTGCTCCAGTACCTCCCCCACCGGATCGGGCAGATCAATCACGGCCTCGATCGCGGCAGTCATGTCAGCCATGCGCTTCGGATTCAGCAGCAGGCGGTCGCGGCTCGACGGCCGCAGATCGCGGGAATCAAGATCGGCGCGATTCGCTTCCAGAATACGCTCGGAGTTGGCTTGAATCGCGGCGGCCATCGCACGCAAGAGTGAGTTCTTCTGGTTCGATGAGAGCCGCGCCACCTGCGGCGAAGCCCGGCGCGCGCGGGCGAGCTTCTCGGCGGTTGAAGGCGAGGGCCCTGCGGTCGACATCGTCGCGGTGCTCATTCCTTCACCTTCAGGGGAGGGAAGTAGGTGCCCACCTTCTGCTCCAGCACCAGGGGGATCACGCCGGGCTGAGTGCCATTGGCAATCCCGACGTTGATGCCTGAGGCCGTCGCGCGCAAGGCGGCCCGGAGCTTCGATCTCATTCCGCCTCGACCGAGCGCGCTCTTGGCGCCGCAACTCGCCTCGAGCTCAGGCGTCACGCGCTTGATCACGCGCATCAACTGCGGCTTGCCGCGGCCGTTCTTGTGGAAAAACCCGTCGACGTTGGTCAGCAGAATAAGCCAATCCGCCTGGACGGCCGCCGCCACCAGCGCGCTCAATTCGTCGTTGTCGCCGAACGCGCCTTCGAGCTCGCGCACCGAGACGCTGTCGTTCTCGTTGACGATCGGAAGCACCTTCATCCCCAGCAGCCGGTTCAGCGTGTTGCGCAGATTGCGGTAGCGAACGGGCGACGAGAAATCGTCGCTGGAAAGCAGAAGCTGGGCTACCAGTTTCTTGCCGAAAAACAGCCGCTCGTAGGTGTGCATCAACTGGCTTTGACCCACGGCGGCCGAAGCTTGCATCAGGTCGAGCTTGCGGAGCTTGTTGTCGATGCCGAGCGACGACATGCCGCAGGCGATGGCGCCCGAACTGACCAGCACGTACTCGTGCTGGCCGAGGTCGAACTGGTCCACCAGGCCGCGCATCCAGCGCGCGTCCAGTTTGCCTTCCGGCGCGATCAGCCCGGTTCCGATTTTGACCACCACCCGCATCGATACACCTTGCGCCCGGCGTGTCATCATGGGCAGGAGAATGCCGGAGAGCGTCCCTGAACGCAAAAAGAGGCTGTTCCCAAGTAAGTTATGAGGGTAACTCAAAGGTCTGCAAATTGTACAGGTGCACGGCCCTGTAGTGACTTCTTTCGACGTCCTTCAGAAATGCCGCCCGAGACCGCGAAGATCGCTCATTGCGACACCGCGCCTCGATCCCGCGTCCATCCGGATCTGGCCGCCTCACGCGCACGCTGCGATCATCACTCGCAGACCATTCATCAGCGCGCCGAACTGCGCCGGATCGAGCGACTGCTCTCCGTCAGACCAGGCTTCT
>JASHQD010000266.1 GCA_030037755.1 Terriglobia bacterium | reverse complement strand
TTTCTTCAGCCGGGAAGCATTTCGGCTCCAAGGTGTTGTTCGAAGGCCTCGACTGGCTGCTCACGCCGGGCGACCGCATCGGCTTGGTCGGTGGAAACGGCACGGGCAAGTCGACGTTGCTGAAGGTGCTGGCCGGTCTCGAGATTCTTGACGATGGATCGCTCTCCACTTCCAAGGGCATCACCCGCGGATACCTTCCGCAGGACGGCCTGGCGCTCTCCGGCCGCAGCGTGCTCGAAGAGTGCCTCTCCGTGTTTGCGAACCTGCTCGAGATGGAGAAGGAGATGGAAGCGCTCACCCATCAGATGGCGGAGCTCGACCCCGCCGGCGAAGAATACGAGCGCGTCACCGGCCGCTATCATCACCTCGAGACCGAGTTTCAACGCCGCGACGGCTATTCGCTCGAAGCCCAGGCAGGCGCCGTGCTCAACGGCCTCGGATTTTCGCGTGAAGACCAGGCGCGCCCGACGGAGGAGTTTTCGGGCGGCTGGCAGATGCGCGTTGCGCTTGCGAAGCTCCTGTTGACCAAGCCCAACCTGCTGCTGCTCGATGAGCCCACGAATCACCTCGATCTCGAGGCGCGCAACTGGCTGGAACAGTACCTTGAGGACTATCCTCACGCCTTTGTTCTGGTGTCGCACGACCGCTATTTTCTGGATGTGACGGTCAACAAGATCCTGGAAATCTGGAACCGGCGCGCCTGGTTCTACACCGGCAACTACGATCGCTATCTGACCCAGAAGGAGGAGCGCAAGGCGCAGCTCGAAGCCGCCTACAACAACCAGCAAGATCGCATCCACCACCTGGAAGTGTTCATCAATCGATTCCGCTACCAGGCTACGAAAGCGCGCCAGGTGCAGAGCCGGATCAAGGAGCTGGAGAAGATCGAAAGAATCGAGCTGCCGCCCGAAGAGCAGACCATTCACTTTTCGTTTCCCCAGCCCCCGGCGAGCGGGCGCATGGTGGCGGAGTTTCGCGGCGTGGCCAAGAGCTATGACGCGAAGCAGGTGTTGCGGGCGTGAACTTCACCATCAATCGCGCCGATCGCGTGGGACTGGTGGGCGTGAACGGCGCGGGAAAATCGACCTTGATCAAGCTCCTGGCGGACGCGGAAAAGGCGACGGCGGGCGAGATTCGCCTGGGCCACAACGTGGAAGTGGATTACTTCGCGCAGGACCAGTACAAGGCCCTCGATCCCGAAGCGCGCCTGATCGATGACATCGCGAGCGTGGCGCCGGCCGCCTTGAGCGGTCAGACGCAACTGCGCACGCTGCTCGGATGTTTTCTGTTTTCCGACGATGAGGTCTTCAAGCGCATCCGCGTGCTTTCGGGCGGCGAGCGCAACCGCTATGCCCTGGCGCGCATGCTGCTGCGTCCGCCGAACTTTCTGCTGCTTGACGAGCCCACCAACCACCTCGACCTGCGCGCCAAAGACGTGCTGCTCGAAGCGCTGCGCAAATACACGGGCACCGTGGTGTTCGTCTCGCACGACCGCTACTTTATTGACAAGCTGGCCACGCGTATTTTCGAGATCGGCGGGGGCGAGGTCCACGATTATCCGGGCAATTACGAGGATTATCTATGGCAAAAAGAGGGACGCGCTCCGCAGCCAGGCGCTGAGCAAAGTGAAAGCGTGTTCGAGACCTCGAGCGGCGATAACGGCAAGCTGAAAGAGCCGGAGGTGCGGGGGAAAAAGCTGAATCCGATTCTGCTTCGCCAGATGCAGGAGCGCGGCAAGGAGCTGGAAGAGGAGATCGCGCGCGCGGAAGCCGAAATTGCCGCTTGCGAAGTCGGTCTTGGGAACTTCAAGAGCGCGGCGGAGTCAATTCGGCTCTCCCGGAGGATCGAAGACCTGCGGCAGGGACTGGATGAGAAGATGCGCGAGTGGGAACAGATTGCGCTCGCCCTCGACGAGCCCCACAAGAGCACCGTGAGCCGCGTGTAAGCGAGTAGCTTACCGCCAGCCTGTCCTTTATGGAAAGTAGGGTTCCGCGATCGGAGCCACTCCCGGCTGTGCGCATGAAGGCCAAGTGAAGAGAGCCGCACAGGGAAGAGGGCCGGTGCCACCGGGCTCGTTGTGGAACGGTCTCGCGACCGCGTTACACCCGGATCGAAGGCCGCGGACCTACCGAACAGGTCGCGCTACCGGCTTTCGTTCCGATGAGTTCCCGAGATGGGTCCGATCTTCCTATTGCGTAATGCCGGCGACCTTTTGCTCCAAAGCGCCGTGAATGAGTTCAATTTGCCAGTCGCCGCCGGCGGCTTGTTTAGCGACGATGCTTGCCGTCCCTTTTAAAGTTTTGGGCTGGCCCTGGAAGTTTTCGGTGAGGGTGTAATTGAACGAAACCCACCCGGCCCCGTCCCACATCTGACTATGAGTCGCCGAAATTGCGATCTGCTTTGCCGGGGTGCCTGTGGCTATTTTGTTGATCCACCTCGTTGCCGGCGGAGCATGTCCGTCTTCGTCGAGGTACACGGCATCAGACGCCAGCATCTTCTGGAGGGTGGCTGTGTCCTGCTTATTGATGGCGTCGACCAGCTTGTTGGCAAGGTCGAGCATAGGGCCTGTCGCCGGTGGGGTTTGCGGGGCGCGGGTGCCCCCTCCCGTCGGCCCTCCGGTAGGGCCTCCAGCCGGAGGCTGCTGAGCCATGAGGACCGCGCACGCCATCGTCAATACGAACATCATGAATGCAACCGATACTCTTTTCATAGTTCTCCCTTCAGTCCATCCTTTGGATTTCCGATTGAGTGTCATGGCGAATCATACTTCCCGAAGCGCAAGCAGGGGATCCACCTTCGTGGCGCGCCAGCTAGGAATGTAGCTAGCCAGCAGAGCGACGACGAGCAAGAGCAAAGGCACGACCAGAAATACGGCCGGATCATGGGGGCGCACGCCATAGAGCAAGCTTGCCATCATGGACGCGGTACACGCCGAAAACACCACCCCCGCCACGATTCCAAGGCTGGCAAGGACCATGC
>JASHQD010000265.1 GCA_030037755.1 Terriglobia bacterium | reverse complement strand
CTTCGGCTGGCGCGTCGCAAGCTGCCTCGCAGCACGGATCACGGGGTTCGGCATCAGCAGCGGTGCAGCTGGGGCCGCGGCCCACACCTCCACCGGCGGGGGCGCCCGAAGTGATCTTCATGGTGGGCGTGAACGGCGTCGGCAAAACGACGACCATCGCCAAGCTGGCTCGCTTTTACCAGGCGCAGAACGCGCGTCCGCTGCTTGCCGCGGCCGACACATTTCGCGCCGCCGCCGGCGAGCAGCTCGAGATCTGGGCGGATCGTCTGGGCGTGGAAATTGTCGGGCTGAAGCCGGGCGCCGATCCGGCGGCCGTGATCTACGACGCGCTGGCGAAGGCGCGCAAGACCCACGAAACGCCGGTCATCGTCGACACGGCCGGACGCTTGCACACCAAGTACAACCTGATGGCCGAACTCGAGAAGATGTGCCGCATTGCCGGACGCGAGGTGGCGGGCGCGCCGCACCAGGTGCTGCTGGTCATCGACGCTACCACGGGTCAGAACGGCTTGCAGCAGGCGCGGCAGTTCACCGAGAAAGCCGGCGTGACGGGAATCGTCCTGACCAAGCTCGACGGCACCGCAAAAGGCGGCATCGTGGTGGCGATCGCCCGCGAGCTTGGCCTGCCGATCCAGTTTGTCGGCGTCGGGGAGAAGATCGACGATTTGCTGCCCTTCAATCCGCGCGAATTTGTGGCCTCGATTTTCGAATCCTGAGTTCGTCAAGAGAACAATAGCCGCCGACTCCCGCTGAATCCGCGCGCTGAGGGTCAAGGTGATTGGATCGACGGCTGCCTGTCGAGTTCCCAGCGAGCGGTCGACTGTTGACGGTCGACTCCTCGGCTTCCGAATGGGAATTCAAGAGTTAGTCCGTACCTGCCGATGAAGCTTCTGTGGCGACGATGGCGCTCAGGAGCTAGGGTCTTGCCGAGCAATTCTATACCTCTATCCCGGCTGGTGGTCCGGTGGCTGGCGGGCTTGTGTCTGACGGCGCTCACCCCGATCGCCAGCGTCTTCGCGCCTGAGCCGCCTTTCATCTCTGTACCCTCGCATGGGCCGGCGGCTTCGTCCGGATCGCTGCCGCTGCTGACCAGCGCGCGACAAATCCGGACACTAACGCCCGACAAAGCGAATCGGGGATATCCGGTGCGGCTGCGCGCCGTCGTCACGTATATCGATCCGCCGGCGGGCGACTTTTTCGTTCAGGATGCGACTGCGGGAATATACCTCAACGACGCGCAACAAGTGCCGCATGTCAGCACGGGCGACCTTGTTGAGGTCGAGGGGGCAACCGAGGACCTCGACTTCGCGCCCCAGATTGGAAGGCCAGCAGTTCGGGTACTGGGGCGCGCTGCGCTGCCGAAGCCGCGCGAAGTTGGCTTCGACGCCCTCATCTCGACGCGCGAAGACAGCCAATGGGTCCGGTTCGACGGCGTCGTGCGCGCTGCGGCGCGCGAGGGAAGAAGCCTCGATTTGGAGATTAGCGGCGGCGGCGGCAGCCTGCAGGCGCACATCCTGGATGCCCGCGGTCTGGACGGCGACCGGCTGGTCGACGCCCGGGTCTGGACTGAAGGCGTCTGTGTCAGCGACTTCAACCAGAAGAACCAGCTTGTGAGTGTGCACCTGGACGTTCCTGACGCCAGCCAGTTGACGGTCCTTGAGGCTCCTTCAGCCGATCCCTTCAAGACTCCCATCCGCTCGCTCAGCAGCCTGTTGGGGTTCACCGCCGCGGGCGCCACGGGACACCGCGTCCGCGTGCAGGGTACCGTGACCTTGCAGCGTCCCAGAGGTCTCTTCATTCAAGACGGCCTCCAGGGGTTATACGTACCGCGCTTCCATGATGCCACGCTATCGGTGGGGGACCGCGTGGAGTTGGTCGGCTTCGCCGACGCTGGAGACTATACGCCTGTCCTGATGCACGCCGTTGGCCGGCGGATTGGGTCTGGCAGCCTGCCTCCTGCGGTGAATATCGCGGCTGCCCAGGCGCTCACCGGCACTTTCGACACGATGCGCGTGCGAATCGACGCGACGCTGCGCGGCGAGGGGTACAGCGAAACGGATCGAACCCTGATCCTGCAGGAGGCCAATACCCTGTTTGAAGCGCGGCTCGAGAAGAGCCTTGCGCCCACCGACTGGGGGGCCTCGCTTCCTCCAGGAACCAGACTCCGCCTGACGGGAGTTTGCTCGGTGAGCGTTGACCGGAACCGCGCGCCCGACGCGTTCAACATCTTGCTGCGAAGCCCGGATGACATTGAGGTGCTGGCCCGGCCGTCCTGGTGGAATCTTCGCCGCACGCTGCTGCTGGCCGGCGTATGCGGCGCGCTGGTGCTGGCCGTGTTGGGCTGGGTCGCGGTGCTGCGGCGCCGCGTCAGGCAACAGACGGAGCTGATCCGGCGGCAGGTGCAAACCGAGTCGGAGTTGCAGAAACGGTTCGAATACGCGGTACGGGCCACGCGGGACACCGTCTGGGACTGGAACCTGGTCACCCAGGAGATCTGCTGGAGCGAGGGAATCCACACCGTCTTCGGCTACCCCGCCGGGCAGACCCGCACCGAGGCGAGCTGGTGGTACCGTCGTATCCATTCCGGGGACGCGGAGCGGGTGCAAAGCAGCCTGCAGAAGACCGTGGCCACCGGCGCCGACCAGTGGTCGGCGGAGTATCGCGTGCGACGCAGTGACGGAAGCTACGCCTGCGTCCTCGACCGCGGCTACGTGATATACGACCACTCGGGAGCGCCGTGGCGCATGATCGGTGCTGCCATGGACATCACGGCGCAAAAGCGCGCCGAAGAAGACCTGGCGCGTGAGCGCAACCTGCTGCGCACCCTGATCGACACCATTCCGGACTTGATCTCGGTCAAGGATTCGGAGGGAAGGCTGTTGCTGGTGAACCAGGCCGTGTCCGGTCTGCTGGGCACTCCGTCGCCGGAAGCCCTTCTGGGGAAGACAGACTTCGATTGTTATCCCGAGCAGGTGGCCCAGGCGTTCCGGGCGGATGACCAGAAGGTCATGGACTCGGGTGAGGCGCTCATCAATCGCGAGGAGAGCAACGCGGATTCCCAGGGCAACGTGAAATGGGTATTGACTACGAAAGTGCCCTTGCGCGACTCCGAGCACAACATCATGGGCCTCATGAGCGTAAGCCGCGACATCACCGGGCGAAAACTGGCGGAGAAGGAGATCGAAAAGGCGAGAGATGCTGCCGAGGCGGCGAACCGTGCCAAGAGCGAGTTTCTGGCGAACATGAGCCATGAGATTCGCACGCCTCTGAACGGTATTCTGGGGATGACGGAACTGTCCCTGGGCACGGCGCTGGACGCCGAGCAGCGCGAGTACCTGCAGGCGGTGAAATCGTCGGCCGATTCGCTGCTCGGCGTGATCAACGACATTCTCGATTTCTCGAAAATTGAGGCCGGAAAACTGGAACTGAACCTCGTTGATTTTGACCTGCGCGCGCACGTGCGCGAAGTCATCAGGCTTATGGCAGTGCCCGCACAGTTCAAGGGGCTGAACCTCGAATCTGATATGGCGGCGGAAGTGCCGCGCTACATCGAGGGCGATCCAACCCGGCTGCGTCAGGTCCTGGTCAACTTGCTTGGCAACGCGGTGAAGTTTACCGATCAGGGCGAGGTAGCCCTCGAGGTATTCAAGGAGGCTGAGGAGCACGACGTCCTCACGTTACACTTCGTGGTTCGGGACACCGGAATCGGAATTGCGAAGTCAAAGCAGCGCGCGATTTTTGAGGCTTTCGCGCAGGTGGATGGGTCTACGACGCGCCGGTTTGGCGGCACGGGCCTCGGCTTGACGATCTCTCTGCGGCTGGCGCGGATGATGGGCGGCCAAATATGGGTGGAGAGCGAAGAGGGGCGTGGGAGCCGGTTTCACTTCACCGCCCGCGTTAAACGGCTTACGGCCCCGGATCGAATCCCGGAACAGCAGCACGTGGATGCCGCCGCGCCCGCGCCGCAGGGAGATGGAGATGGTTCTTCCGTAGGCGGGCGGCGGCCCGGCTGCCGCATTCTCCTGGCCGAGGATAACAACGTCAGCCGGGTTTTCATCGTCAGAGTCCTGGAGAAGCGAGGGCACAAGGTGGTCGCGGCCGCCAGCGGGCATGAGGTGCTGGAAGCTTTTTCGAGAGAGCCTTTCGATCTGGTCCTTATGGATGTGCAGATGCCTGGGATGGACGGCCTGGAGGCCACGGCGGCCATTCGAGAATTGGAGAAAGGTTCTGGCGAGCACATCCCCATCGTGGCGCTCACCGCTCACGCGCTCAAGGGCAGCAGCGAGCGCTGCCGAGCGGCCGGAATGGACGCTTATCTCTCAAAGCCCGTTGAAATCGAGCGCCTGCTTCAGACGGTCGACGCTTTCATTTCCGAGAAAACGGAGGGCAGCAGTTCGGCGCCCTACATGATGGGCTCGCAGCACGCTCCCGAGGAAGTGATGTCCCACTGACAACTCCGCTCCCGCCGGCCAGGTTCGCGCTCGCGTCGTCCCAAGCGAAAATTCGTCTTTTTCTTCCCGCCTCCATCTGCGATAATTTGGGCCTGAGCAGTTTTCCCACCCGATTATCTTATCGGGCCCATTGGAGGGGTTGGACATGGGCAGCATCGATGTGCCGCTCAAGGCGGGCGGGTTCGGCCAGACGGCGCGACCCGACCCCTGGTGGGTGCAGCCGCTTGCCGTATTTCTCGGACTCTCCGCCTTTATCGTGTATTCCACCTGGGCGGCGCTTCAGGGCAGTCACTATCGCTTCGGGCCTTATTTGTCGCCGCTATACTCGCCCGAGCTTTGGGGCGACCCTGCGCACGCGCTGTTCGGCGGAAAGCCTTCCTGGTTTCCGAGTTGGTTGATCTTCTCGCCTGCCTTTTTCATCCTCTGGGCTCCCGGCGGATTTCGTGTGACCTGCTATTACTACCGCGGAGCGTACTACAAGGCCTTCTGGGCCGATCCTCCCTCGTGCACCGTCGGCGAGCCGCGCAAGACCTATCGCGGCGAGCGATCGTTTCCGCTGATCCTTCAGAACATTCACCGCTATTTTCTCTACCTCGCGCTGGTTTTCATCGTGATCCTTGCGCATGACGCCTGGGACGGCTTCTGGTTCGACGGGCACTTCCAGGTGCATGTCGGCTCGCTGGTGCTGCTGATCAACGTGCTGCTGCTCGGGAGTTACACGTTCGGCTGCCATTCCCTGCGGCATCTTGTCGGAGGGGTTCTGGACCGGCTCTCGCGGTCTCCGATTCGCAGAACGGCCTATAACTGCGTGAGTTGCTTCAACGCGCACCACATGCGTTGGGCATGGTTCAGCCTCTTCTGGGTCGGCTTCACGGACTTTTACGTGCGCATGTGCTCGATGGGTGTTTTCACGGACTGGAGAATTTTCTGATGGCGGAATACGACACTTACCGGCACGACGTGCTGGTGATCGGCGCCGGAGGCGCCGGGCTGCGCGCGGCCATTGAAGCCTCGGCAGCGGGCGTTTCCGTCGGCGTGGTTTCAAAGTCGCTGCTGGGCAAGGCACATACGGTCATGGCCGAGGGCGGCATTGCGGCAGCCATGGCCAACGTGGACGACCGCGACAACTGGCGCGTTCACTTTGCCGACACCATGCGCGGCAGCCAGTATTTGAGCCACCCCCGGATGGCGCAGTTGCATGCCCAGGAGGCGCCGGCGCGCGTTCGCGAGCTCGAGGCCTGGGGCGCTTTGTTCGATCGCACGGCGGATGGACGCATCCTGCAGCGGAACTTCGGCGGGCATCGTTATCCGCGCCTCGCCCACGTTGGAGACCGCACCGGTCTCGAGATGATCCGCACGCTGCAGGACCACGGTATCCACCAGGGCATCGAGTTTTACATGGAAGTTACCGTCCTCAAGCTCCTGAAGGACGGTGACCGCATCGCGGGCGCGTTCGGATACGATCGCGAGCGCGGCCGATTTCGACTGTTCGAGGCGAAGGCCGTCGTGCTCGCCACCGGCGGGCTTGGGCGCGCGTATCAGATTACGAGCAACAGCTGGGAATACACGGGCGACGGCATGGCGCTCGCCTACGATGCAGGTGCCGCTCTGAAGGACATGGAATTCGTCCAGTTTCATCCTACGGGAATGATCTGGCCGCCCAGCGTGCGCGGGATCCTGGTGACGGAAGCCGTTCGCGGCGAGGGCGGCGTCCTGAAGAACAAGGAAGGCCGCCGCTTCATGTTCGATGACGTGCCCGCCAACTATCGCGACCAGACCGCCGACAACGAGGACGAGGGTTTTCGCTACACACAGGGCGACAAGAATGCCAAACGCCCGCCCGAGTTGCTCACCCGCGATCACGTGGCGCGCTGCATCATGCGCGAAGTGCGCGAAGGACGCGGCAGCCCGCACGGCGGAGTGTTTCTGGACATCGCCTGGATCAAGAGTCGTGTTCCGGGCGGAGCCGAGCACATCAAGAAGAAGCTGCCCAGCATGTACCACCAGTTCAAGCAACTGGCGGACATCGACATCACCGAAGTACCCATGGAGATCGGGCCCACGATCCACTACGCGATGGGCGGCGTGCGCGTGGAGCCCGACACGGAAATGTCTGACGTCCCGGGGTTGTTCGCCGCTGGAGAAGTCGCCGCCGGTTTGCATGGTGCCAATCGCCTGGGCGGCAACTCGCTCTCCGACTTGCTGGTGTTCGGCAAGCGTGCCGGCGAGTACGCTGCGGTTTTTGCGAAGGAGCACGGCCCGGCGACCGTGAACAAGGGCGAAGTTGAGTCGGCGGCTCACCAGGCCCTGGAGCCCTTTGAACGTACGGCGGGAGAAGGTCCCTACCAGACACAGCGCGACCTGCAGCAGATCATGCAGAACCAGGTCGGCATCGTGCGCAACCAGGGCGATCTCGAGAAGGCTCTGGAGGCGCTGCCCGGGCTGTGGTCGCGCGCCAATCGCGTCACCGTGGAAGGCAATCGCGAGTACAATCCGGGCTGGCACACCTCGATCGATCTGCGCAGCCTGCTTACGGTGTCCGAAGCGGTCGTTCGCTGCGCCATCGAACGCAAGGAGAGCCGCGGCGGGCATTTCCGCGAGGACTACCCGGGCAAGGACGAGGGATTCGGCAAGGTGAACCTCATCGTGCGCAAAGGCGCGGACGGCGAGATGAATCTCAGCCGCGAGCCGGTTCCGGAAATGTCCGCTGAACTCAAACAGATTGTCCAGGAGATGAAGTGATGGCCCAGGCGACCTTCAGGATCTGGCGCGGTGAGAAAGGTTCCGGAGCGTTCAGGGACTACACCACTGAAGCCGGCCCGGGCATGGTCGTCCTGGATGCGATCCATGAGATCCAAGCCACCCAGGCGAACGATCTCGCCGTGCGCTGGAACTGCAAGGCAGGGAAGTGCGGATCATGCTCGGCGGAGATCAACGGATCGCCGCGCCTGATGTGCATGACCCGGCTCAGTACGCTGCCGCTCGACAAACCCGTGACGGTCGAGCCCATGCATAGCTTCCCACTGGTGAAGGATCTGGTGACCGACGTTTCATTCAATTTCCGGGCAAAGAAAAAGATCAAGCCCTTTCAACCGCGCAAACCCGACCGGCCCGACGGCACGTGGACCATCGCGCAGCAGGACGTGGAACGCGTGCAGGAGTTCCGCAAGTGCATCGAGTGCTTCCTCTGCCAGGACGTGTGCCACGTGCTGCGCGAACACCACCTGCACGACCAGTTCATTGGCCCGCGTCTGTACGTCTAC
>JASHQD010000264.1 GCA_030037755.1 Terriglobia bacterium | reverse complement strand
TGGGATTCGCCCGCCGAGACTCGCGAGCCCACTCCAGGTGTAGTCCGAGCCCCCCGCGGCCTGCATGGCCCAGAAGAGGACCAGGAATCCAAACAGCGCGATGGCTGCGCCTGTCAGAGTCAGCATGGCGTACTTCCAGGCCGCCTCGAGTGCCTCGCGGCTGCTCTCGTACCCCACCAGGAGCACCGACAGGAGCGTGGTAAACTCGACGGCCAGCCAGGTGACGCTAGGGACTGCGAGCAGTGGCACGCCTACCATGGAAAAAATAAACAGATTAAGATTCCCGTAATAGTGGTGGAGCTTGGCGGGATTATGGGTTGTAGCTGGCATGTAGCCCAGTGAGAAGAGCGACGCCGTCACACCGACCGCCGTCACGAGCACGAGGATGAGCACTCCCAGCGCATCCACTTCCAGCCAACCCGAAATCGCCACAAGCGTTCTGAGTTCAATGACTCGACTCGCTACCCAAACCGACAGAGCCAGCAGAACGAGCGAGCTTGCCAGGGTCAATGGCGCAGCCGCACGTCTTCCGATCGCCGGAATCCAGCAGAGGCCTGCCGTGAGGAGCGGCAGTACCAGAATGGCGGCAAGCATCATTGCGATGCCTCCTCTTTGAGTACCGCCAGAGAGCCCACGTCGGTGGTGCCGATATGCTCATGAATAGCCCGCGTGAGCACTCCGATGACGAAGACGGCGATCAGTACGTCAAACGCAACGACGAGTTCAACAAATAGATGCAGTTCCGGGGCGATGGTCAGGCTGGTGAAGAACGCGCCGTTCTCCATCGCGAGCAGTCCTAAGAGCTGGGGCACCGCTTCGCGTCGGACTGTCAATGTGTAGGCCCCAAGCAAGAGCGCCGCGAGTCCGATCGGCAGATTCACGCCCGCTGTGCCGGTAGGGGCAACCTGCAATAGCGGCTCGCTGAGAAAGTAGGCGCTTACCGCCAGGCCCAACGCAACCAGCAAAGAAATCGGAATGTTCAATACCTGTGAGATCTCGCGCCGTGTGTAGATCTCCTCCGGAACCGTTCGCCGGAGCAGCCACGGAATCAAGATGGGTTTGTTGATGAGATTGATCGCTGCCACCGCCAACAGATGCCAGGACAGCGGTCGAAGACCCAGCACGAATGCCGACGATGCCAGGAAAATCGACTGCCAGATAAAGAAGCGCATGCAACCTTGCACCTGCCGCGTCGCTATCATCCCGAACGTGCACAATAAGAACAGGCCTCCAGCCAAGGCATTGAACTGCGCCAGCAGCGAGCTGACGGGGTCGGCATGTGCCATTACGTCTCCTTTTACAGACAGCGTCTTACGAGGCAAACACCCAAGTGATCATGGCGGCGACGGAGATCACGAAGGCGGCCCCCAGGAACTCGCTGATGCGAAACAGCCGCAGCTTCGCGAGCGAGCTCTCGACCACGACCAGAACCAGGACGAACGCCAGAATCTTCAGCAGAACCAGCGGAATCGCCAGCAAGACATCGCTCAATCCTGTACCTTGCGCGAGCCCCCACGGCGCCACCAGCACATTCAGAAAAATACAGAGCAAGACGAAGAGCTTCATCTCGCCGCCCCATTTCATCAGCGCGGCGGAGGGACCGGAGTATTCGAGCCCTTTCGATTCGTCGATCATTGCCAGCTCGAAATGGCCCGAAGGATTGTCGACCGGAATGCGCCCGCCTTCCGCAAGGATCAGAATGAAGAACGCCAGCATCACCAACACATGGGCCGGCTCGAAGAAATTGGAAATGGGATTCACCCATCGCTGTTGCACAATGTAGGGAATCGTCGACCCGGCCACAAATGAGACCGTGAAAAAGACGATCATGAAGACGGGCTCCGCAAGGAAGCCGACCAGCCGCGTCCGGCTGGCTCCCATGGGACCGTACGGATTTGCAGTGTCCACCGCCGCCAGCGTGGCAAAGAATCCTCCCAGCGCAAGGACAAATCCACCCCCCAGCATGTCGGCCATGAAGGCGAAGAAGAGCGGATAGCTGGTCAAAACGGGAATCAGCAGCGTTACGAATATCGGGGTCACGAAGGCGATGTAGGGCGTGAAGCGGAATATCCAGGAACTGCGGTCGGAGATGACCTCATCCTTGTGAAACAGCTTCCAGATGTCCCGATAAGGTTGGAAAATGCTGGGCCCGCGCTTCGATTGCACGATTTCCTTGAGCCGGGTGGTGGTGCCCGCCACCAGCGGCGCAAAAAGCATGACCACTAAGACCTGCAGGAGATTGAATGCGATCCGGATGCCCATTGAAACTCCGCTAACAAGACCACGCGTTGCGGCTGTTGCTCAATCCGCAAAAGGCCGTGACCCGCGATTGACCTTGATGATCCAAGGCGAAGCAGAAACGCGAGCGACTGGACGAGACGAGCATCGCCGATCGCCTGTGGAAAACCGAGGCCAAACTGTGTGAGGAAGCGATTGGGGTGAGAACCGACTAGCTACAGCAGGATTCGCCGATACAAACACCCACACCCTCCGAAGACCGCGGGGAGTTTGTAGGAGTTATCAGCCAAATGGCGGTTACGAGCGAACTCCATCGCCTAATGCAACGATGAACATCACAAGGCTACCAGTACGCCCCTGGTCTGTCAAGATCCTGACAGATCCTGATAGATCCTGATCGAGTTCGCGGCGCGTCAACCTTGCAGCGAAGCAGTCGAAACCGCAAACGCCTTAGCACGGATGCGACCGGGAGACCTCCGTCAGGGCATTCTCATCATGCCAAGGTCCTCAGGTCTTCGGTCCACATCGGGAGAAGGTCTGTTCCGAAACCCCTGCCCTCCCAATCAGCTCGGCAAGTGGCACGCCCGCTTCCGCTTGCTTCAATACCGCCACAACCTGCTCAACACTGAATCGCTTCCGCTTCACGGCAAGCCTCCCTTCCTCGAGTATAGATTTTGCCGGAAGCTCACCTTACAAGTGGTACAGAAATCCCGGGCCTGGTCAGGCCCCAGCTCACTCGACGGCCCGCCTGCTCCGCCGCCGCCAGCAGGGCGGGGAAGCTGGTCGGCGGACACCTGGATCGGCACCGATCTTCGGCGCCTCTGCCGTCGGCATAGCTTTGCGAGCCCGATGTCGGGGAAGCCGAACTCAGCCGCCACTATGCATCGGCGTCGACCAGACCTTCTCGTACAATTCTTCGCGGGTCAGGGTGATTCTCGGTGCGAACATGTCAGACTTCGCTATAGGATCCGGACCAAGAACGGACGAGCAGGTGGCAGCCTTTTCAGGGACTGCAAAATTGGTAGGATGGTTCGTGATCTTGTTGCGGGGGCTTCGGTCGGACTGTGATGCTGCACCGCTCAATGTCGCCAAGGTCGTGGAGCGAATTCTTCTTCACGACGAATAAGAATTGCATTCTCGTTGGTCAGGGCAGTTCTTCCTACCATTTCCTACCATTTTGGGGGGCCGTAAGGGTCACGAATTTCTCGAAAGGAAGC
>JASHQD010000263.1 GCA_030037755.1 Terriglobia bacterium | reverse complement strand
TAATTGCGCCAAGGTTAGGCCCGACGTCGATCAGTGCCACCGCGGCATCGACGGAGCGCCCTGCTTGTCTCATGATCCTGTAGAAGGCCGAGGTTGCCCGAAGGGAAGCCGGGTCTTTGCTATAGCCTTTGGGCCAGCTATCTGAAAGCTTTTCCTCGAAACGTGATAGACCGAGATCACCTATCATCAGCCAAAGGTTCTCTGCAACCCCTAGCGCGAACGGCTCTTTGACATCGCCCGTGCCCTCGAGAATTGGGTTCACCGACGCCAAAATCGTCGCGTCCTCAACCTTCCACAATTCTTCCAACGTGTCCTCGTCGTAAAACGCGGAAGTGAGGTTTGCTTGTGGGTCCAAGTCCATCGCCAACGTGGGGTAGCCGAGGCGCGAGAGCATGTGAGCTAGATGGTAAACGAGGGTGGTCTTTCCAACGCCGCCTTTGTTATTAAATAGGGCTATTGATTTCACACTCGCCTCCGAATCAGAACGAGTATGTGAGTCGCTTCGAAGGTGAACTCGGCGGGAGGGCTACCATTTTCTTGAAGCGCCTTCTTCGCTCGCGTGATACCGGTGCCGAATCGCTCGACATAACCTAAAGCCTTCATAGCCTCGGCGACTACGGGATTGCGGTAGTCGCTAACTCTGTCGTAATTCTGCGGAGTAACTTGGCCGTATAATCCGCCTGGGCTCAGAATCTCGACACGGTCAGAAAACCAATTGATGCGAACGGGTGCGTTAGTCGCTTCGTAGGTGCGGTGCATCAGCGCGTTGAAAGCAATCTCGCGCACAGCCACGAGCGGATAATCTGGAACGTCTTCATGCCTCAGTGGACCGGCTAGAGAGCGAGCAGCTCGAATCTGAAGTGGCAAAAGGTTGTCAATCTGGAGTAATTGGGTCAGCAGATTGCCACTAATCGGCTTCTCATCCTGTACCGGATCCGCCAGCGTTTCGCCATCGAACCTCACGAACTGAACGTAAGCCCCCGGTAGAAAATCCAGCGGGTCTCTGCCAAATATCAAGATTCCTGCGTAGGTCGGCTCCTGCCTTGCCAGATCGAAGAAGCGCAGGGAGGCTAGCTGTTCTTCGATGGCTCGACGGTTCTCGGCGACAACCCGGGCCTCTACCACTCTTGGGAGGTACTCTGACCGGAACGGCTCTATGAGCAGGTCCTCCATCGTTGCACCTGGGCACGGCCGACGGTCGAAGGTGCGGGCTCCGGCAATCTGGCGTTCGGTCAGCGTTCGCTCCTCTTGTATTGTCGCAATGGCCCGCCTTGGGCCAACTCGAATCCAGACCTGCCCTCTGAGCCTAACCGGGGGCATGTCTGACGGATGGACCTCTACTACTGCGACTGCCACGCCAAAAAGCACGTGCTTCTGGACATTTATGTGGGGTACCGGGAGGATATTGCCGTCGGAGCGCATGTCTGACAATGTGCGCAAGAGTTCGTCGGTAATAGGCAGGCCAACAGGCTCACCCTCGTCATTGGCGCCAACAAAGACGTAGCCGGGAGCGCGATGACCAGGAAGGTCATTGGCAAAAGCACAGATGGCCTGTCTGATCCTCTCGCGATCGCCGATTGATTCCTTGCGTTCGATGCGGTCCGATTCCAAATCAGACAAGAGTTGTTCGAGTTCTTCAGTCCTTGGCATTCACTCCCACACCTTCGGTTCAGAGTACCCGAGTTCATACAGGATCATAATTCAAATTCGGCGCCAGCCACCGCTCCATCGTCTTCACGTCCATTCCCTTGCGCCGGCTGTAGTCGATCACCTGGTCGCGATCGATCTTGCCGACCGCGAAGTATCGCGCATCGGGATGCGCGAAATAGAGGCCGCTCACCGACGCGCCGGGATACATCGCGAAGCTCTCGGTCAGCTTGATCCCGGTCCGCGCCTCGACGCCCAGCAGGTCCCAGACGGTCTGCTTCTCCGTGTGATCGGGGCTCGCAGGATACCCCGGCGCGGGGCGAATGCCGCGATAGCGCTCGTGGATCAGATCGTCGTTCGAGAGGCTCTCGGTCTTGCCGAAGCCCCAGACGTCGCGCACCCGCTTGTGCAGCAGCTCCGCCAGCGCTTCCGCGAGACGATCCGCCAGAGCCTTGGCCATGATCGAATTGTAGTCATCGTGATCGCGCTCGAAACGGCTTGTGAGAGCTTCCAGGCAGAAGCCCGCGCTCACCGCGAACGCCCCGATGTAATCATGAACGCCGGAATCCTCAGGCGCGACAAAGTCAGCGAGGGCGTAGTTGAAGTGACCGGGCGCCTTTTCCATCTGCTGCCGCAGGAAGTGGAACTCGGCCAGCACGCCGTTGCGCGATTCGTTGCCGTAGATTTCCACGTCATCGCCGACGCTTGCGGCTGGAAAGAGCCCGAAGACCGCGCGCGCGGTGAGCAGCCTGCCTTCAACAATCTCGGCGAGCAACTTCTGCGCGTCATCCAGCAACTCACGCGCTCGCGCGCCGGCATTGGGATCGTCCAGGATCTTGGGATACGTTCCGCGCAACTCCCATGCTGAAAAGAACGGCGTCCAATCGATGTAAGGCGTAATCTCGGCGAGCGGCACCGAATCGCACACCTTGACGCCGGTGGATTCGGGCCGCGGCACATCAATCGATTTCCAATCGAACACCGGCTTGCGCCGTCGCGCCTCTTCGAGCGGAAGCAACGCCTGCGCTTGCGGCCGATGACTCTGCCGCAGCGTCTCCTGAGCGCGCTGGTTCTCCGTGACGAAGCCCTCGCGCAGCTCCGCGCTCTTCAGGCTGCCGACCACGCCCACAGCGCGCGACGCGTCCTGTACATGCACGACGGGCTGGCTGTACATGGGCGCGATCTTCACTGCCGTGTGGATGCGACTGGTGGTCGCGCCGCCGATCAGCAGCGGGACTTTGAACTGCTGCCGCTCCATCTCCTTCGCGAGATGCACCATCTCATCAAGCGACGGTGTGATCAGTCCGCTGACGCCGATCATGTCCGCGTTCAACTCGCGCGCGGTGGAGAGGATCTTCTCGCTCGGCACCATCACACCGAGATCGACCACTTCATAGCTGTTGCAGCCGAGCACCACGCCGACGATGTTCTTGCCGATGTCATGGACATCGCCCTTAACCGTGGCCATTACGATGCGGCCCTGGCTGCGCGCGCCATTCGCCTGCTTCTCCGTCTCCATGAACGGCAGCAGGTAAGCGACGGCCTTCTTCATCACCCGCGCGCTCTTCACCACTTGCGGCAGGAACATCTTGCCGGAGCCGAACAGATCGCCGACGACGCTCATGCCATCCATCAGCGGGCCCTCGATCACCTGCAGCGGGCGCGCGTACTTCTGCCGCGCTTCCTCGGTGTCTGCCTCGACGTAATCCGCGATGCCTTTCACCAGCGCGTGCGACAGCCGCTCCTCGACCGTGCCCTTGCGCCACTCTTCTTCTTCAGCCTCCACCTTGCCCTTGCGCTTGACCGAATCCGCGAACGCCAGCAGGCGCTCGGTCGAATCCGCGCGGCGATTGAGCAACACATCCTCGACAAGCTCGAGCAGATCCTTGGGAATCTCCTCATAGACGGCAAGCTGGCCCGCGTTGACGATCCCCATATCCATACCGGCGCGAATGGCGTGATAGAGAAACGCCGAGTGCATGGCTTCGCGCACCACGTTGTTGCCGCGGAACGAGAACGAGATGTTGCTGACGCCGCCGCTCACCTTGGCGTACGGCAGCGCGGCCTTGATCTGCCGCGTCGCCTCGATGTAGGCCACGGCGTAGTCGTTGTGCTCCTCCATGCCGGTGGCTACGGTCAGGATGTTGGGGTCGAAGATGATGTCCTGCGGAGGAAATCCGACCTGCTCGGTCAGAATCTTGTACGAGCGCGCGCAGATCTCCAGCTTGCGCGCGACGCTGTCCGCTTGCCCGCGCTCATCGAACGCCATTACGACCGTAGCCGCGCCATATCGCCGGATCAGGCGGGCGTGTTCCTTGAAGACCTCCTCGCCTTCCTTGAGGCTGATGGAATTGACGACGCCCTTGCCCTGAATGCACTTCAGGCCGGCTTCGATCACGCTCCACTTGGAGCTGTCGATCATGATGGGCACGCGCGCGATGTCCGGCTCGGCGCCCACGTGATTCAGAAACGTGGTCATCACCTGCTCGGAATCGAGCATGCCTTCGTCGACGTTCACGTCGATGAGCTGAGCGCCGCCTTCCACCTGCTGCTTGGCTACGCTGAGCGCGGCTTCGTAATCGCCGGCCAGGATCAGCTTCGAGAACTTCGGCGATCCCGTCACGTTGGTGCGCTCGCCGATGTTGACGAAGTTCATGTCGGGACGCAGCAAGAGCGGTTCGAGCCCGCTCAGACGCGTGAGATGATCCGCTTTCGGCGCCACGCGCGGCGCCACGCCTCGCACCGCTTCGGCAATGGCGCGCGTATGCGCAGGCGTCGAGCCACAACACGATCCGACGATATTGATCCAGCCCTGGCGCGCGAAATCGACGAGGTCGGCAGCCATGCTCTCCGGAGTCTCGTCAAAGCCGCCGAAGGCATTGGGCAGACCCGCATTGGGGTAGCAGCTTATGGGCAGCGGCGCCACGCGAGCGAGGTCGTCGATAAAGGGCCGCATCTGCTTGGCGCCCAGCGCGCAGTTGATGCCCACACTCAGCAGCGGGATGTGCGATACCGAAATCCAGAACGCTTCCGCGGTCTGCCCAGAGAGATTGCGCCCGCTTTGATCGACAATCGTCACGGACGCCATAACGGGTACGCGCGAGCCGCGCTCGGCAAAGAGCTGCTCGATCGCGAAGAACGCTGCCTTGGCGTTCAGCGTGTCGAACACCGTCTCGACCAGCAGCAGATCGACGCCGCCATCGACGAGTCCGCGCGCCTGATCGTAATAAGCCTGGCGCAACTGATCGAAGGTGACGGAGCGCGCGCCGGGATTGGAGACATCTTGCGAGACGGAGGCGGACCGGCTGGCAGGTCCGATCGATCCGGCCACGAACGCCGGCCGTCGATTCGCGCCCGTGAACTTCGTCGCCGCGCGTTTCGCAATCCCGGCGGCTGCCACATTGAGGTCGTAGACGTGGCCTTCTAGTGCGTATTCGGCCAGCGAGACGGCGTTGGCGTTGAACGTGTTGGTCTCGATGATGTCCGCTCCGGCGTCGAGATACTGCCGGTGTATGCTCTCGATCAGATCGGGTTGCGTAATCGACAGCACGTCGTTGTTCAGCCGCAGGCTCTTGGGATGATCGGCAAACTCGCGCCCATGGTAGTCCTTCTCCGAGAGCTTGTGCGACTGAATGACGGTGCCCATGGCGCCGTCGAGCACCACGATGCGCTCGCGAAGGAGCCGTTCGAGTTGTGCCTGAACCTCGCTCATCGAGTGTCCTTGAATCCTGCCCGCTGCCTACCGACGGCCATCTCAGTTTCCGGTGCAGGCATCTTGCCTGCCTTCATCCCGAACGCATGTCGCTTTCTAATCGATTCTGCGCAGTTTTCCGCAGAAAAATGCATCTCTCGCGCAGAGCATGTAGCCCCCATTTTGTTGATTATAAAGGACATTCCAGCTTTGGGTCTAGCCCCCGGTTTTGGCTTATGTTGTTGAATAGATGAGACATTCCAGCTTTGGCTTGTGGATGTTTTTCTTCGCGTGTTTTTCCGCGAATTTTGACCTATCCCTATGATTCCATGGCACATTCCAGCTTGGTGGCAGTGGATCTTTCTTCGTGTGTTTCCAGGGGCTTCGGCATATCTCATTGATTCCATGGAACATTCCGGCTTCGTGGCCGGTGGCCAGGCTGGCTCAGACCGTCTTGCGCGATTCACGGCTTCCCGGGTTCTGGGGGCAGGGTCTGCGCCTACCCTGGTCCCCACCCCATGGTGCTCGAAGGCTTCGAGGAACGCGCAAGCCGTCCTGAACCAAGTATAAAACATGCAATGTGTTAGGAACCTTTTCCACGCTTCCTGCGCCACCAATAGCACATCTCGCGGCGAATTTCCGTGATACGGCTCACGTCCGCCGGTGCCGAGCTTCTGGTTGCTTGCGCGGCGAGTCACGCCGTGCAGCTCCGTTGTTTCTGGAAGCCGCACCGAACTCGGACACCACCCGGCAACCATTGAGCTTGACCCAAACGCACGCCTGTGCCAAGGCGTAGCCTTTGGGATGTAACATTTGATGGCTGAAGCCCGTTCCTGGTCACTCCAGCGGAGAGGCGCCGATATTGCTCTTGCAGCGTTGAGTGCTATGCTCCTTGACTCCCCATAGCGGGAGTCGCACTTGATGAAGAATAGCACGCCGGGTTGGCGGGGGTAAATGACACCGAAGGCTATTAGCGAGAATCCGCAATCCGTGCCGGAACAGCGATGGCTGCAGGTGATTCCTGTAGCCTTCATCATGTACACGATCGCGTTCATCGATCGCACCAACATCTCCGTTGCCTTGAGCTCGATCAGCCGCGACTTGCACATGGATCCCGCCCAGGCCGGCAGCGCCGCCGGAGTCTTCTTCTGGGGATACCTGCTGCTGCAGATCCCGGGCGGATATCTCGCGCGACGCTGGAGCGCGAAGTGGTTCATCGCAATTCTACTGGTCGCGTGGGGCGCCTGCTCCGTAGCCACCGGCCTGGTGCAAACGGGCCATCAGTTCTGGGTCATGCGGCTGCTGCTGGGAGTGACTGAGGGTGGCGTCTGGCCCGCGGTTCTCGTCCTGCTGGCGAGTTGGTTTCCGCGCGACGAGCGTGCTCGCGCCAATGGCTTCTGGATGCTCTGCCTGCCTGTGGCCGTGGTGCTCGCGTCGCCGCTCTCCGGTTGGATTCTCGGACATTGGAACTGGCGCGTGCTGCTGATCGCCGAAGGCTCGTTTCCTTTCTTGTGGCTTATCGTGTGGCTGGCGCGGATCAAGGATCATCCGCGACAGGCGGGCTGGATATCCACCGCAGAGCGCGAGTACCTGGAGCGGACGCTTGAGCGCGAAGCCGCCGAGATCGAGCGTGCCGAAGCGGACGAGCGCGCGGCGTGGAATAGTGCAGGCAGCACCGTCAACGGGACGCCGCCCAACGAGAAGCCGCTCTGGATCGCAGTGCTTGCGCCAGAGGTTCTGCTGATGTGTGGCGTCTACTTCCTGCTTAACACGGGCAACTACGGTTATCTGTTCTGGCTGCCGACCGCGATGGAGAAGGCCAAGGAGTTGAGTCACCTGCTCGTGGGTTGGCTGTTCGCTGTCCCTTACTTCATCACGGGCGTGGGAATGGTCCTACTGGCAAAACATTCCGACCATCATCGTGAGCGGCGGCTGCACGTGGCGATTCCGTTGGCCACCGCGGGACTGGTGTTACTGGCCGGGGTTTTAGCCACGCGCTACTCGGCCGCGCTTTCCTTTCCGCTGATTGCGGTGATCGGCGCGGGCTCGTATGGCGCCCTCGGACCCTTCTGGGCGATCCCCACCGAAACCTTGCCGCGACGCGTGTCGGGACCGGCCATGGGCCTGGTGAACGCGCTCGGGAATCTCGGGGGATGGGCCGGGCCGCTGTTGGTAGGATCGGTCAGCAAACATACAGGCAGCCTGACGCTGGCGTTTTCGCTGCTGGGTGCAGCACTCATTGGAGGCGGGGCATTGGGGTTGCTGCTGCCGAAGAGCAGGAAGGAAACTGCCCGTCAAATGTGAGGCGTCAAGAGGCTGGGATTCACTCGGTG
>JASHQD010000262.1 GCA_030037755.1 Terriglobia bacterium | reverse complement strand
AACCCCATCGCAAATCTTTGGCTCTGCTGTGACAAGTCAGGTTACAATGCCCTTGTCCGCGCTGTCTCGATTCAACGCCAGCTTAAGGCAGGCAAGGAGCAGTCTCTGGACTGCGCTCGGCGCCCCTGCATTCGAATCACAACAGTGCCGGACTATCCGATGACGTGTCCCGTGTGCCAGGCCGAGAACGCCGAAGGTTCGGCCAGTTGTGTGCGCTGCAGCAGTTCGTTTTCAGCGTCTCACGAGGCAGAAACCCGTTTCGACCCGGATATTACCAGCCCACGGCAATCGCCCCCCCTCCGATTCCCTGAACTCGCAGGCTCGTCTCAACCGTCAGCAAGCTCCGCCCGGGTACTCTCGATTAACCTCGAGCCCGGCACGGACTTCGGACCTCGCTACCGCATCGTTTCGGTGCTGGGACGCGGAGGCATGGGAGCCGTTTACGAGGCTTACGACAAGGACCTTGATCGAATCGTCGCTTTGAAGCTGGTCCGGCCGGATCTCAGCGGCGAAGGCACGGTCATGCAGCGCTTCAAGCAGGAACTGCTGCTGGCTAGCAAGATTTCCAATAAGAACATCCTGAGGATTCACGACCTGGGCGACGTCGGCGGGGTGAAATTCATCTCGATGGCCTACGTGGAGGGCGAGGACCTCCACAAGCTGCTCGCCCGGCAGGGCCGGCTGGACGTGGAACAGGCCGTCGACCTGGCCCGCCAGATCTGCTCCGCTCTCGCCGCCGCGCACGCTGAAGGCGTGGTCCATCGCGATCTGAAACCGCACAACATCCTCATCGACAAGGCGGGCAACGCCTACATTTCGGATTTCGGACTGGCGCGTTCCCTCGAAGACGCCGGCGGCATGATGACTCATACCGGTGACATCGTGGGGACGCCGCTCTACATGTCGCCCGAGCAGGTGGAGGGCAAGCAGGCCGATGCGCGAAGCGACATTTATGCTTTTGGCCTTGTCTTCTTCCAGATGCTCACCGGACAGATTCCCTTCGCCGCTTCCAGCAGTCTCAAGGCCATGTACGAGCGGCTGAAGAGCGATCCTCCGAGCCCCAAGGAATTGAATCCGGAGCTGCCGAACTATCTGGTGCGGGTCGTTCTCCGCTGCCTCGAGCGCGATCCGGCCCGGCGTTACCAGAACGCACAGGAAATCCTTACCGACCTGGATGCCGAGCCTTCGCGTTCAACTTGGCAGAACCGCCCGGTGCTGCAGAGCAAGGATCGGCGCCGGATCGGCTGGATCGTCGCTGCCGCTGCGGTGCTGGTGGCTGTTGCGATCGCTCTCGCGATTCCGCAAGTGCGCGCCCTGTTCACGCGGGCCCATTCCGGAGCCGCCACTCCGGCAGCCGTGGAGGCCATTCCACCGCTCTCGGAGGGAAAATACGTCGCGGTGCTTCCGTTCAGGATGCTCGGCGATCCGTCCCTCCAATACATCGGGGAGGGAATTCAGGAATCTCTTTCCGCCAAGCTTTTTCAGCTCGGAGGAGTACACATCGCTGACGCCCAGGCGGTGCAGAGATCGAATCCGGATGACAACTTCGAAAAAACTGCGAGCCGCCTTGGCGCCAACCTCATTCTGGACGGGACGATTCAACAGGCCGGGGGCAAGATCGCGGTTGTGGCGCGCCTGCAGGATGCCGCCGGCCGGAAGCTCCTTTGGAGCCAGGAATTCCCGGGCACGCTCCAGGACTTGCTGGCGCTCGAAGACCGGATGTACTCGGGCGTGGTGCAGGCCCTCGACCTCAGTCCCAGCGGCGCGGAGTTCGCGCGGTCCAGCCGTCGTCCCACCGAAAATGAGGCGGCCTACGACCAGTACCTGCGGGGCCGCGATGCCATGCGCGGGCAGCAGAATCCGAAGAACGTCCAGGCCGCCATCGATTACTTCAATCAAGCCCTTGCCAAAGACCCCCGATTTGCACTGGCCTACGCTGGAATTGCGGATGCGAGCCTGAGAATGTACAGCACCACCAAGGAAGCATTCTGGGCGCAGAAGGCTCTGGGTGCGGCGCAGCAGGCTCTTCACCTTGATGAAAATCTGCCTGAAGTGCATTTCACCATGGGCGCCGTCTTGACGGCCACCGGCCGCACTCAGGAAGCGATTGTCGAACTCAACCGGGCGCTCGAGCTGGCCCCGAAATCGGACGAAGTATACCGCCGGCTCGGCGCCGCCTACCTGGCGGGCGGCTCCAAGGACCAGTCCATTCAGGCATTCGAACAGGGAGTGGATATCAATCCGTACTACTGGCTGAACTACAATGCGTTGGGAAATGCCTACTTCCAGATCGGCGATTATCCCAAGGCGCTTACGGCCTATTCCAAGGTGACGGAACTCGAGCCGGACAACGCCTGGGGATACGAGAATGTCGGCGCCGTCTACCTCAGCGAAGGACAATACAGCCAGGCGATTCCCGCGTTCAAGAAAGCGCTCGATCTTCAGCCGGACGCCGACAACTACTCCAACCTCGGCACAGTCTATTTTTACCTGAGGCAATACGGTGATTCGGTGCAGGCGTTTGAAAAGGCCGCGGAACTGAACCCGAACGATGAAATGATCGCCGGCAATCTCGCCGACGCCGAGCGCTGGTCAGGACAGAAGGACCAGGCTGTGGCGAGTTACAATAAAGCCATATCCCTGGCCTATAAAGAACTCGAAGTAAACCCCAAGGATTCGGGCGCCATGGAGCGCCTTGCCCTGTACTACGCGAAGAAGGGAGACTTCGCCCAGGCGACAAACTTCATTCACCGGGCGCGCGCCATCAACCAGCACGATGTGCAGGGAATCTACGACGAGGCCACCGTGCAGGCGCTTGCCGGAGATACCGCCGGCGCCCTCGCGGGTCTTCAGGAGGCCTTTACGAAAGGCTATTCCGCCGCCCAGGCGGAGAACGATCCGGAGCTTTCAACTCTCAAGGGGAATCCCGCGTTCAGCCAGTTGATCGCGAAGTATGAGGGGAAGTAATTGCGGTCCTCAGTCCTTGGTCCGTAGTCATTGGTCCTTAGTCATTGGTCCTTAGTCCTTTGTCGTTTTCCTATGTTTGCTCGAAGGGGGAAGGCCAAGGACCACGGACTAAGGACCAATGACTACTGTGCACCCCGCTAGCGTCTCGATTCAGCGTTCAGCATTTTGCGCCGGGCAACCAGCATTGCCAACCCGCCGATTACGACGAGGCCGAAAGTGGAGGCGTCCGGGGTTGCCGTCGCTGTAGTTCCGAAGGTGAAGTTCTGTGGGAAGCCTACAAAATCGAGCGTAAACTCGCTCCCGAAGGGGATCAATCCGCCGAAGAAGGTGATCTGGGTTCCGGCATTATTCCCGAGAGGATCCACTCCACACTGGCTGAAGGGACTGCCGGTCAGAAAGCCGCAGTTCACCGTGTTCGGGTTGACGCCGAGCGCGTCAAAGGTCAGCATGTTGATCGTCTCACCCTGGCCGTTGACCGAGATTTCGTTTTGGAAGAAGCACTGGGGAGAGACCGTTGTAAAAGGTCCTTGAATGAGATCGCAGGGGCTGGTTCCGGGACTGGTCCCGCTCGGCGACTCGATGCTGAAGTCGAGCGTAATGATCGCTGCCGGAGCCGAACCCGGCCCGGCCGGCGGACTGCCCCCGGTTTTAACGACAGGGTCTCCAACCGGAATCGTGCCCGCGTGGGCAAGCGGGATGACGAGCACAATCGCCATCGCCAAAAGCAGAACTCGCAGCCTGGCCATGAACCCTCCCTGATGAGCAGCGACTATGAGGCTCGATTGTCAACGAGTCCAGCATTAGCGTCAAGTGGGTAACCGAATAGCTATTTGCCGGACGGATCAAGCCGAACGCAATCCAACGCCTCCTCACCCTGGCTGTCGCAGATCGAAGATCCGCGAGCAAAGGAAGCCCGAATGCCGTAGGGCACGCCATTTGCGAGTCGCACAACTTTGCTGTACGACACCCGGCGCACTACGGCTGCGCAATGGCGCCTGAATTACTTGAGAGCTTCTGCAGGTCTTTCCTCAGGTTCTCGACAGCGCCTTTCATGGACGGATAAACATCACGATCTGTTACGGGAAAGCCCCTCACGCGGTAGATCGGCATTCTCGATGTGCGATTCCAGACGATCAGCTCGGCGACGAAGGTGGAGAGGCCTGATCCACCGAGCGTCGCCATCCCTTGGCCCGAAGGAGCCGGCATTGTCGAGGCTGGCTCCCTGGCGCCTCGCTCAGAATTGAAGCTCATAACGGCATCGGCCACGTCGCAGTCATCGGTCAGCTTCCAGCCCAGCCGTCCCAGCGACTTCTTCGGGCTCGCCTCTTTCTTTGCAAATTTCAGTTCTTCTCCCAATGGGACCGGGGCGCCGTAGACGGAGGAATCGAACCAGGAGTCCCCCCCTAGGCAATAGCTCCTAATTCTCAGCAGGGAGTCGTGGTTCAATACGGTTCCCCGCGTCTTGACATCCTTGGCAAAAGAAGCGGTCGCACATGCCATCGCAACGAGGAGCAGAAACATTCGTGATTTCATTAGCATCCCCCTTAGATCTCATTCTTTCGATACCCTCCCGAAGGAGTTTCCTTCATACCACTTTCGTTGTGTTTGTCGACCGAAATCACTCCACGAATTCTGCTATTCCTGAGCGGATTCTGCCGCCTGGGTTCGTTGAACGGACCTCGTCGCCTGTTCGGCTTACGGAGCCAGCCACCTACTCGAATTGAGTCTCGGGTCAGTCATTGCGGGGGCGCCGACTCGGACCGTGTGCGGAGCGTCTACCGGGTAAGTTTTACACTCTTGCCCCCAAGATATTGAAAACACTATGCAAATAAACTCTCTCACTTTTCTCACTTTTCCCCACTGTCCCAAATTTCGGGAGGACAATACTGTGTTGGGTCTCCGAGTCCACGCCGGGCGGAGGAAGCGAGTGCGGATGTCTCAATTTTGCACGAACGAAGCCGTCAGATTACTGATGGACAGCCACTTAGACGGGATCTGAAGGGCAGGAACGACGTCTGTGA
>JASHQD010000261.1 GCA_030037755.1 Terriglobia bacterium | reverse complement strand
ATTCAACCAGCGCGATGACGGACACCATTTCGGGACGCAACCGGCCGGCTCGTCGCTATGAGGGTTGGTCAGGTCGCAATTGCGGCTCGCTTCGCCCGCGTCCGCTTCCTGGGCGCCCGCGGAAGCGCGACCTCGCCCGCCTCAAGCAGCCGCATCAGTTCTTCTGCCGTGGAACGCGACGCCTTCTTGCCGCCGCTCGCGCGCCAGCGGTCCGCCGCCATTCCCCAGATGGTCAGCGCGAGTCGCGCTGCGAAAACCGCGCGAAGATCGTCCGGCTTCAGCTGCAGCCGTTGTGCAATCAGCAGCGACAGCTCCTTCTGCTGCGCGTAGACATAGTCCCACAACCGCGCCCGCGCTGTCGGCGACCGATCGATGATCGACCGCACCAGCAGCGTCTCCTCGGCGTGTTCGTCGCCTGTCTCCGCTACCGCAAAGATCGCCTCGGCCAGGGCTTCGTCCACCGGATGGTGGGCAGCGTGTTTTGCAAAGACCTCCGAAAACTGGGTTGAAACCGCCCGGAACGGCTCCAGGATGATCGAGTCCTTGGTGGGAAAACACCGGTACAGCGTCGACGGGCTCAACTCGGCCGCCTCGGCAATCGATTCCATGGTGGTCGCTTCGTAGCCGTTCTTCCGGAACAAGGCCAGCGCCTCGTTCACAATGCGTTCGCGGTTTCTCCGGGCTTTTCTCTCGCGCAATCCCACGGCAAGATTCTAGCACAATGTGAAATAAACTTTCAATTGACAGTTACTGTCATAATCTGCATACTGTGTCTGTCCTCATCGGGCAGCCGCTATGACCCTTGCCGCCGGCGCGGACCGCGGAGATCGCTGAACCAGCGAATTGGAGGTCTTATGATTCGAGGCTTGAATACCAAGCGCGCTTTCATCGGCGCGGACGTCCTGGCGGCTGCCTTCGCCGCCGTCTTTTGCTGCAGCCTGGCCGTAGCGCAAGTCCCTCACAACGACGAATTCGTCCAGCGTGACGGAACCCGCCTCACCCTTGGCGGCGAGACTTTCCGTTACAGCGGTCCCAACATCGAGTGGCTCGGCCTGGAAGCTTATGGTCCGCTCGATTCCATGGGCCCGCGTTATCCCAGCCATCTCGAAGTCGATGACGCCATGGACACCGCCCGGGCCATGGGCGCTCGCGTCATTCGTTCGCAAACCCTGGGCGACAGCATCGGTTGCGGTCTCTGCATCGAACCGAGGCTTGGCGAGTTCAATCCCGAGGCCTTCAGGCACATCGACTATGCCCTCAAGGCTGCGCACGACCGCGGGCTGCGCCTGATCTTCACCCTGGCGGGCGACTGCGCCAACTGCGACCTCAGCGGCCCCGGCGAGTACTTCAAAGACATGGGGCCGAACGGCGTTAAAGCCTTCTTCACCGACCCCAAAGTGATTGCCCGCTTCGAGGAGCATATCGGGGCGCTGCTCAACCACAAGAACTCGCTTACGGGCGTCGCCTACAAAGACGATCCCACCATCCTGGCCTGGGAAAACTGCAACGTCTGCGGATTGTTCGTCGCCTTTACCGATCCCGGCGCGGGTATGTCGAAGTACGCCGGCTGGGTCGACACCATCGGCGGCTACATCAAGTCCGTCGATAACAAGCATCTCTATGTGGACAACAGCGGCTTCTTCCTCTTTGACAAGAGCGGTGCCGTGCTCGATTCGAAGACCGTCGACGCGGTTACGTCCGAGTACTACCCGCACTGGGATGCGGCGTTCAACCTTGGAGGCGGTAAGACGACGGCCGAGACCTTCCCCAAACACGCCCAGTTGGTCACCGGCCACGGCAAAGTTTATGTCGTCAACGAATTCGGCTGGGACGATACGGACTGGGCCACGCCGCAGGACCTCGAGAAGGTTCTCGCGACCCTGAAGAACGACCCGAAGATCTCGGGCGACCTCTTCTGGGCTCTTCAGGCTCACAACGACAAATTCGGCTGGCAGCCGATTCCCGCCAATGTTCCCAGTAAAGAATATTCGCTGCACGGTGAGAGCGGCCAGTGGTGGGCGCTATACTACGGCGGGGTCGACACATTGGTGATGACCAGGGACGACATGGCCGCCCGGGCCGAATTGCTGCGCACGCACGCCTTCGAGATGGCCGGCGGTCCGGTGCCTCCGCATGCCATTCCGCCGGCTCCAGTGATCACCACCAAGGGTATGGGGCTCATCGCCTGGCGCGGCTCCGCGGGCGCACTGAAGTATTCTATCGAGCGCAAGGATAATGACGCTGCCCCCTGGAAGGTCGTCTGCGACAGATGCGCCACCGACAGCGACACGCCGTGGATCGATCCCAAACCAGCGGCCGGTATCTTCGGAGCCAAGTATCGCGTGACCGCTTACAACGCTGACGGTAAACCCAGCGCACCGTCGGACGAACGCTAGAGGCCGCCAAACGAATGGTGAAGGAGTCCATACACATGCCGAGCGATATGACGATTTCCCGACGCCGTTTCTTCCCCTTGGCCGGAGGAGTTCTTGCCGCAACCGCCTTCGCGCGGCAGATGTGGGGAGTCCAAGGGTTTCCCATCGGAATTCAGCTCTACACCGTGAGCGACGACCTCGCGAAAGACTCCGCCGGGACTCTCAAGAAGCTCGCCCAAATCGGCTATTCCGAAGTGGAAATTGCGTGGTTTGGAACGCTTTCCGCTTCCGCCGCGCAATTCCATGACCTGGTGCGCGATGCCGGACTGCGGGCACCGAGCGCTCATCTCTTGTTTGGAATGCAGGAGACCAGCAAACTGCTGGACGACGCCAAGACACTGGGAGTGGAGTATGTGGTCAGTTCCGTGCTCACTGACAACCCGCCCCCGAAGAGTCTGACGGATGCCAAGGGGTTGCAAGCTTTCCTCGCAAGCCTGAACACAATGAGTGCCGATGATTTCCGGCGCACCGCCGCGAAGGCCAATGAAATCGCCGAGAAGGCGAAGGCGGCCGGCATGCAGTACGCCTATCACAATCACAACTTTGAGTTCCGCGATCTGGGGGACGGAAAGACGGGCTACGACATCCTGCTGCAGGAAACCGATCCATCGGTCGTCAAGTTTGAGGCGGATTGCGGATGGATGAAAGTCGGAGGCAAGGATCCAATCGACTATCTCACGCGATACCCAAACCGCTATGCCATGCTGCACGTCAAGGATTTCAAGAACATCACAAAACCCGTCACCGCGCTGATGTCCCCTGACATGCCGGAGCCGACGGAACTCGGCCGCGGCAGCATCGATCTCAAACCCATCGTGGACGCGGGGCTCAAGGCTGGAGTGACGCATATCTTTGTGGAGCAGGAACCGCCGTTCAAGGAAGTTCCAGCCATGGAAGCCGCTGAAATCGATTACCGGGTTCTCAAATCGCTCCTCAGCTAGGATGCGCGGGCGCGATTTTGCAATGACGAGAACCGCGATCAGGGTTGATGCGGGACCTGTGATTGGAGGGAGGATCTCCTTGAAGCCACCACGCTCGCGTGCTATGTCGCTTTCGGGTCTGTGTCTGGGGCTGCTCTTCGCTTTCATCGCGCTCGCAGCGCAGAATCCGGCCCAGTCCCGCGCTGTCGCCCCGAAATACCGCACCCACTTTGTGATCTACGACGTGCAGACGAAGACCGCGACGACCCTCTTTACCATCAATGGAGAGTGGCATGCTCCCAACTGGACCCCGGACGGAAACTACATCGTCTCCGACATGGGCGGCAGTCTTTATCGCATCCCGGTGAGCGGCGCCGGCAGCGGGAAACCCGAGAAGATCGATGTGAGCCAGAAGATGATGGCCACTAACGATCACGCGCTCTCGTGGGACGGCACCGAAATCGCCATCACCGGTATCACGCCCCCGATGCCGGCGAAGATTCGAACTCCGGCGGATATTCACAATCCGATCTTCATCATGAATATGGACGGGAGCGCAGCGCACGAGGTGCACCTGGGCTGGCTGCATGGGTGGTCGCCCGATGGCAAGTACGTTGTCTATGTCCAGTATCACGGCGATAACTTCGACATCTACCGGATCAACAGTGACGGAAGCGGCGAGCTGTTGATGACAACAAACAAGGGGCAAGATGACGGCCCTGAGTACTCCGTCGATGGCAAGTGGGTGTACTTCTGCTCCAACCGGTCAGGCAAATGGGATGGCTGGCGCATGCCCGCCGAGGGCGCAGGGCCGGACGACAAGCTGGCCGAGAAGATCACCAACGGCCGGGACACGCAGGACTGGTTTCCACACATCTCCCCGGACGGTAAGTGGCTCTACACCATCTCCTACCCGATGGATCATCCGGACCACGACTACATTGGGGATGGCATAAAGATCAAGCTGCTTCGTCTCGAAAACGGCGTGGCCGCAAAAGGCGCCGAATTGATGACAGTGAGGACCTTCTTCGGCGGGCAGGGTTCAGGCAATACCGGCGGCTGGGCGCCGGACTCGAAGAAGTTTGCCTGGACCGAGTACGAGACGATTCCCCAACAGGCGAAGTGAAACCTTCGCGCACGCGCAACAGACCATCGCGATGGGAGCTTGCGGCTTTGCCGTCGTGCCTTGCCGAAAGGCTTGGCCTTTCCGTTCCGAAGGCAATTAAGAAGGAACTCTGCGCAAAGAAAACTCTGCCGCCGCTCTTCATCTGGCGTCATGAACCGACCCCGAGGCGCCCGCATCGAATCGCACTGGGAGGAAACGTTATGAAAGCTGCGGTCGTTCCTGCTGTCAACAGTTCCTGTCAGGTCCAGGACGTTCCCCAACCTCAACCCGGACCCAATCAGGTGCTGGTGAAGATGCATGCCAGCGGCATCTGCTACACCGACGTCCATGAGACTCTCGGACACATTCCCGGAGCATTTCCCCGAATTCTGGGTCACGAGCCGGTCGGTGAGATCGTTAGCGTGGCTCCCGATGTCACCGCGCGAAAGGTGGGCGATCGCGTGGGCACGGCCTGGATTCAATCCACCTGCGGCCGCTGCGAGTGGTGCCAGCGCGGCAGAAGAATGTTCTGTCCCTATATGAAGGCCACAGGAATTGACGCTGAAGGTGGGCACGCGGAGTACATGCTGATGAATGCCGACGCAACCTATCTCATTCCCGGCAAGGTTTCCTACGAGCAGGCGGCCCCGATCTTCTGCGCCGGCTACACCGTCTATGGTGGACTCCGTTGGGCCGATCCGCAGCCGCACGAGCGCGTGGCCGTGCTCGGGATTGGCGGACTCGGACACCTGGCGGTGCAGTACGCGAAGGCAGCCGGCTTCGAGACGATCGCTATTTCCCACTCCCCCGACAAAGACAAGATGATTCGCGATCTCGGCGCAGACGAAATCGTCCGCGACGGCAAGAGCCTGGCCGCGGCCGGTGGCGCGGACGTGATCCTCAGCACTTCCAATTCCACAAAGTCCATGGTGGATAGCATTCAGGGACTGCGGCCGGACGGCCGGCTGGTTACCATGGGAGTTGACGCCGAGCCGATTCCCGTTTCGCTGGTAGACCTCGTCGCGAAGCGCATTCGCATCATCGGCAGCCAGCAAAACGGCCCTGAATATCTGTACGAAGCGCTCGATTTCGTAGCCCAGGGAAAAGTCAAAACCGTCGTTGAGACGTATCCATTGGCAGAAGCGGCCAAGGCCTACGAGCGCGTTGCGGAAGGCAAGGCTCGGTTCCGGGCCGTCCTCAGGATGTAATCGCCGGTCCGGGCAAGTCACACCAGCACCCTCGCCCCGCCCGCTGGCGGAGTTGCTACACTGATCCAATGAGAGTTGCCCGGGTGTTGTTCGTGGGACTGGCATTGGCGTGCGGAGCGCTGTGTGCCTCGGCGCAGGTGAGCTATATCGCGCTGGAGTTCCGGACGGTGGAAGGGATCCGGCCGTTTGTGCCGGTGGAGTTGAACGGCACGCCGTTCGTCTTCATGGTGCACAGCAACGCTTCGTTCTATGTGATGACGACGCATGCCAACGCAGCGAAGGCCGGAGTTGCGGAGACGCGCCGCGATGCAGACTTCGGGATCGATGCGCCGGGGCATGTGAGCGCGGCGGGGCTGACGCGGACGACGCTCCGGTCGCTGAAAGTGGGGGATCAAGTCGATCAGGATGTTCCGTTTTCGCTGTTCGAAGTGCCGGTGGCGGGCATGGATGGGATGCTCGGCATCGGATGGCTGCGCGGAAACAATGTGATCGTGGATTACGACGGGCTGCGGCTGGGATTTCCGAAGACACTGGGGGACGCGCGTGAGGAAGATGCGCGACTGGTGCGCGAGGGATTTGTCGCGCATACGATGACGTGGGATCCGGATCAGAAACGGTTCCTCGTGCCGGTCGAGGTGAAGGGCAAGCGGTCGCGGATGACGGTGAGCACGGTGAGCGGCAATATCGTGGACGTACGCTTTGCGCAGACCGCGGGAATTGCGCTCGGGCCGGTGGTGTATGTGGATTCGGGACCGAAGGGTGCGAGGGTCAACAACTGGCTGAGCAAGTGGCCGGTGCGGCTGAGCGTTGACGGACAGGAGACGGCGTGGACGCAACCGACGGTGCAGGATACGTATGCCTATAGCAGCGGAACGCCGCCGGCGGATGAATCGAAGTGGGTCGGCGGGTATCTGGGGTGCGATTTCATGCTGGCGAACGACGCCGTGATCGACTTTGGCACAGGGATACTGCTGCTCCGGCCGCCGGTGGAGTAGAGCGGGACCGGATCAGAGAGCCACCGTAAATCGGAAAATCCACCGTGCAAAAAAAGGGTCTTCGAAGCGGACGCGCACATTGCCAAGATGCTCCTCCTCTCGCAGAATGTCGCGCATTTTCAACGCTTCGATCGAACGCGCCACCGTTGATGGTCCTTTGCCCACGTCCCGGGCGACTTTCATCGACTGCAGGTTAGAGCCGCGCTCCCTTATGACGGCGACAAGGGTCTTCTGTTGGATCGCTGTCAAGCCATTCCACAACTGCGTGTAGAAAGGGTCGTACTGCCGAACCAGCCGCTCCATGCATTGCTCCACCACGGTGGGTTCAAGGGCATGCTCCCTCACGTTCCTGCCGGCCCGAAGTTGGTCCCAGGACGCGTGGGCCAGCACCTGCACGTTATAGGGGACCTCCTCCGCGAGATCGAGTATGAGCTGGACGGCGGTGTTGCCCTCAGATGCGGGCACGTTGAAGCCGCTTTCCACGAATCGCCTGTGCAGGAATTCGGCGAATTGATCGCGGGGCACGGGACCGATGAAGCGGAGAGCGCCCAGGCGGTAAAAAGGCCTGCCTGCATCCATGGTCATGGCTGTGAGAAGGTGGGTTTTCGATCCGGCGAACACGTAGCCCATCCGCCGGTGCCGTTGAATCGCGGCTCGAATCTGCGCCTCGGCCGTCGCACCTCCCAATTCGATGATCTTCTGAAACTCGTCAATGACCAGTCCCACCGGACTATTCGCCGCCTGGGCAGCTGCCAACTTCTCCAATCCGTCCAGAGCATCGACTAGCAGTTCCGTCTGCCCGGCGCGGTTTTCGGTGTCCCGCACGCCCAATTTCACCGTCCACTGCCGGTCACTCACGCTGAAGCTTGCTTCCGGGCGCAGCCGCGCAAAGAACGTCCGGATTTGGTCCCCTGTGCGCTCGATACTACCCTTGAGCCGGGCAGCCGCGCCAGCCACGAGAGCCGCGGCCAACACGTCCAAAGATGGGTATGCCTCCGCATCGTAACGCAGAAGAATTGCTCCGGCAGCCACCAGGCGATCCTCTGCTGCCTTGAGGATGGAAGTCTTGCCGTAGCGGCGGGGCCCGATGACGAATAGCTTGCCACCGTCACGGATGGTCGCGCTCACCTGATCGATTTCGTCATCGCGGTCAACGAGTTCATCCGCCCCCAACTCCCGGCCGAATTGAAAGGGATTCTCCATCGCACTAATTTGTATCATACAACACTGTGTGACGCAAATCCGCGCGATACACCGGGCCTGCCAGGTCCGCTCGAGTAACCACGCGGGTTCGCTGCCCAGGTTGTCTGGCTCAGGCGGCATGCGCCAAGCCCGTGCTACGCGCGGACGGCGCATCGCGATGCACCCCTCGAAATTACGACACTAACCCATGTGCCTTTTTGCTTGACTTCAGGACTTATTTGTGATTCGATTAATACAGGAATGCTAATTAACCCCAGCTGCGCTTCGGGTGCCGCTGGACGATCCGACCCGAAGCCCGCTTTTTTCAGCAGCAAAAATCAGCCCAAAAATTACGGTTGGCAAAGAGGCGCAGGGAAATCAATTTTTGGACGATCGAAGCCTGAATGTCATTTAGAATCAAGGGGCATCGAAAAACGAAGCCATCAGGTTTCTGAAAATAAAGGAGTTAAGTGAGATTTTTATCTAAATCACTACAGATCAATGGCTTGCCAGGAAAACGGAAGGCGAAAGCCATTAGGTTATTGATTCTGGGCAACTTAGAGGATTGAAGCCAATAGGTTACTGGAAAAGAAGGAGTTAGACTCGAGCCTTCAACTGGATTTTAGCGGTTACGCGTGCAAAAAGACTCGAAATCGGCTAAAGAATCGACACTTCAACAGCGTACATTTGAACCTTGAAGTCGAAACTCGAAACTTGAGAGTCAAAGCTGGGGAACGGGGAACCCGAACGCCGAACCTCGAAAACCACGCCCGTTGCCGGATCGATCGCCGAGCCGGGACCCTCGCGGCTCGGGGTGAAGGGCGCGCAACTATTCCCGTGCGACTGTGTTATATAGAGTGTGGCGACAATGGCTGTTGATTCTGACCTGGAGCTGATGCTGCGAGTCAGCCGCGGGGACGCGGATTCCTTCGGAGTTCTGCTGAATCGTCACCGCGGGCCGCTGCTCAGCTATTTTGTCCGCATGGTCCGCGATCGCGGGCTGGCGGAGGATCTCGCGCAGGAGGCCTTTCTCCGCGTGTACCAGGCGCGGGAGCGCTACCAGCCGGAGGCGAAGTTCACCACCTGGCTTTACCGGATTGCGACGAACCTGGCTTTGAACGCGATCCGTGACCGGCAGAGCGATCCCGTATTGCCGGAAGCCCTGGTTGCGGAGACCAACGGCGATTTCGCGTCGCCGCTGGAGCGCGCGCAGGACGGACGTCCCAATGTGGAGGAGCAGTTGGCGGAATCGGACCGGGAGCGGATGATTCGCGAAGCCATTGAAGCGCTGCCCGAGAAGCAGCGGGCCGCGGTAATCCTGCACAAATATCAGGACGTCGATTATCGCCAGATCGCCAGCATCTTGAAGGTTTCCGAGAGCGCCGTGAAGTCATTGCTGTTCAGGGCTTACGAGAGTCTTCGCGTTCGGTTGGAGCCTTTGCTCGAAGGAGGTTTGGTATGAGAAAGAATTGCCCGGATCGCGAAGATATTTTCATGCTGGCGAAGGGAATGACGAGCGAACGCGAAGCCCTGGCTCATATCACGAATTGCGCCGGCTGCCGGAAGATCTTTGAGAGCTACCGGCGCCTGGACGATGTGCTGGAACAGTGGAATCCGGACGCCCAGGCTTCTCCATGGTTTGACGCGCGGGTGCGGGCGGCCGCTTCCCAGCCGCAAGCGCGGGGGATGCGCGGATTCTTTGGTCTCGAGTTGAATCGCTGGCTGGCCGCGCCGGTGCTGGCCGCGCTGCTGGTGATGGTGGGCGTGATCGCTTTCCGGCATTCGCCGCCGCCGGTTCCGGTGAAGCCCGTGACCCAGGTGGCCGCGGTCCACCCGGCGGTCGCTCCGGCTCAGGCTGCGAAGCCGGCTCCTGCCGCTCCCCAGAGCGGAGCGCAGGAGGTGAGCATGTACCAGAATCTCTCCGTGCTCGAAGATTACGACATGCTGGCGGGCTTCGATGTGATTTCGGAGCTGCCGAAGGGGAGTAGCAAGGTTGCGGATTGAGGGAATCACAAAGCGGCAAGGCGCGTCATTGGCTACAGTTGTAGCCTCTGCCGTCATACTGTTGCTGGCGGCGCCGTGGGCGGCTGCGGGGAGGAACGATCCGCCGCCGCAGCAGCAGCGCCGGCCGCCGGAGGGCCAGAAGGCCGCGCCGGGGCGCGAGGGCGCCGCGCGGCAGCAACAGCTTCAGCGTCAGATCCAGGACATGAAGCAGCATCAGCCCGGCTTCCTCGAGCAGTTGCATGAGTTGCCGCCCGCCGAGCAGGAGAAGGTGCTCAAGAACAACGCCCGTTTCCAGCAACTGCCTCCGGAGATGCAGCAGAAGATTCGGGAAAACCTGGCGCGCTGGAACGCGCTCTCGCCCGAACAGCGCGACATGATGCGCCAGCGCGAGAAGATCGTCCAGAGCCTGCCCCCCGAACAGCGCGATCAACTTCGGCAGGTGTTTCCACGCTACCGCCAGCTTCCCGCCGACCGCCGCCAGGCGGTGATGGATGCCTTTATGAAGATGAAGGACATGCCGCCGGCCGACCGCGAGAAGCTGCTGAACAGCCCTGAGACTCAGCAGCGATTCTCGCCCGAGGAGCGCGACATCCTGAATAACCTCAACGGGCTTCTACCTCAAAAGTGACTTGGTTAGTGGCTGGAGCCTGCGCCAATCCGCAATCTAGCGGCGGGCACGGTCGGTCAGCAAGCGTGCCCTAACCCCCGAACCCTAAACCTGAACACCTAGGCTAGCCACTAACCACTACCCCTAGCCCCTAGCCCCTGACTAACTTCCCGGCTTCAGCATGAAGTGATCCCGCCGGTTCCGCTGCCAGCAATCCTCGCTGCTCTCGGTGCACACCAGCCGATCCCTGCCGTAGGAGATGGTCGTTATCCCGTTCGCAGGCACGCCCAGGTTCACCAGGTAATCGCGGGCGGCGTTGGCGCGTCGCTGCCCGAGTCCGAGGTTGTACTCCTCGCTGCCGCGCTGGTCGCAGTTGCCCTCGATGGAAATCGGCACGCCGGGATGAGCCTTAAGGATGCCGGCGTCGGTCTTCAGGGTCTGTTCAGAATCGGGCCGGAGATCGGCCGAATCGTAGTCGAAGAAGATGTCCTGGAGCTGGCTGGCCACAGCGGTGGCTGCGCCTTCGATGTTCTCTTCGGAGACGGACGGAGTTGGCGGCGTCGCGGCCGCGTTTACAGTCACTCGAGCGGTGCAGGTGGCGCTGCCGCCGGGACCGGTCGCGCTCAGCACGTAAGTCGTGGATTCACTGGGCGAGGCCGTCGTCGAGCCCTCGGTGAGCTGCTTGCCGAGGCTCGGATCGATGTTCACGTCCGTGGTGTTTTGCGAGGTCCAGCTCAAGGTGACGGAGTTGCCCTGATCGATGGCGGCCGGCTCGGCCGTCAGCTTGCAAACCGGAGGCCCGGGCGGCGCCGGGGCAGCGGCTTCCGGAGTCTGCGGCAGCGGCGGCAACGGCGTCCGATTCTTGTGGCAGGCTGTGAACACGAACTCTGACGCCAGAACGATCGTCAGTAGGGGGAAAAGTCTTCTCATCTCGGCTCCCAGTTTTAGACTTAGTTCCACCGGACTGCGCCACCCTTTCGCGACCGGCAAATTTCATTCTAGCGCCGCACGCGGCGTTTGAGATTGCTTTCGCTATTGGGCTGTAGCGGCGCTCTATGAGCGCCGGCCTTTGAGTCTTAGAGCACCGGGCTTTCTTCTTTCGGCGCTCATCGAGTGCCGCTACAGCTGCCTATTTCGCCTCGCGCCAGTTGCGCCCCACGCCCAAGTCGACGCGCAAGGGCACCTTCATCGGCCAAACACCCTCCATTTCCTCTCTGACGAGCGCCTTGGCAGCTTCCAGTTCGTTTTCGGGCGCTTCGAACACCAGCTCATCATGGACCGTCAGGATCATTCGCGTTCGCAAGGCCTCGCGCTCGAGTCGTGCCTGAGCCTTGACCATGGCGAGCTTCAGCAGGTCGGCGGCCGTGCCTTGCAGCGGAGTATTCATGGCCTCACGCTCGGCCCGATTGCGTGCCGGAACATCGCGGCTGTTGATGTCAGGCATGGGCCGGAGCCTGCCAAACAGCGTGCGCACGCGGCCGCTGCGCCGCGCTTCTTCGACGGACCCTTCGATGTACTCTCTTACCTTTGCGTAGCGCCGGAAGTACGCGTCGATGTATTGCTGGGCCTCGGTGCGGCTCGATCCCGTACGCTCGGCGAGTCCGAAAGCGCTCAATCCGTAGATCACACCATAGTTGATGGCTTTGGCCATCCGCCGGTGGTCATGAGATTGCAGCGCCGGAACCACGCCGAAGATCTCCTGCGCGGTGCGCGCGTGGATGTCCTCGTCGCGCGAGAACGCTTCGATGAGAACCGGGTCGCCGGAGAGATGCGCCAGTACGCGCAGCTCGATCTGCGAGTAGTCGGCCGAGATCAGCACGGCGTTGGGATCGGCGACGAACGCCGAGCGGATCATCATCGCGAACTCGTCGCCGATCGGAATGTTCTGAAGGTTCGGATTGGAAGACGAGAGCCGGCCCGTGCGCGATCCGGCCTGGTTGAAGCTCGAGTGCAGCCGGCCCGTGGTGGGATCGATGTAACGCGGCAGCGCGTCGATGTAGGTCGACTTGAGCTTGGTGCGCGTGCGGTAGTCCAGAATCCGGCGCGGCAGCTCATGACGTTCGGCGAGCGATTCGAGCACGGAGGCTTCGGTGGAGTACTGGCCGCTTTTCTTCAGCTTCCTGCCGCCAGGCAGCTTGAGTCTTTCAAACAGCACCTCGCCGAGCTGCTTCGGTGAATCGATCTCGAAGGCGCCGCCGGCCATGTCGTAGATCTCGCGGGTCAACTCGGTAAGCTGATGATCGAATTCCTGCGACATCTGGCTGAGGATCACGGGATCGATCCGCACGCCCGCTTGCTCCACGGTGGCCAGCACTGCCGAGAGCGGCAGCTCGACCTGGTTGTAGAGCGGCTTCAACTCTTCCCGGACGATCTCCGGCAGCAACGACCCGGCAAGCTCGCGCGTCACTTCCGCCGCTTCGGCCAGCGATGCCGAGAGCTTGCGTCCGAATCGGCGCAGCGCGACCGCCGGAAGGTTGTCGCTCGACGCCAAGGGCTCCAGCAAGTAGGCGTAGAGCAGCGTGTCGTGCTCAATCTCGCCTAGCGTGATGCCGGACTTCGCCAGTAACAACCGCAGCACCTTCGAATTATGGACAGCGCGGGGCCTCGCCGGATCTTCCAGCAGCGGCCGCAACGCCTCGATCAGCCCCGGATCTGCGTTGAGAGGAACGACAGCGCGTCGCGCGCCATCGGTTACGGCCAGCGAGCTCAAGTGTCCGGAGAATCCCTCGTCGCCTTCCACGGCGAGCGCAATCGCCACCGGCGTTCCGCTTTCAAATCCCTTAAGCCACGTGGCGACCGCGTCTGGCGCGCGCAGTTCCTCGAATTCCGGTCCGGCCGTGGCTTCGGGCGCCGGCGCCTCTTCGAGGAATTCGCGCAGCATGCTCGTGAATCCAAGCTCACGGCACAGGGTTACAAGCTCCGGAGTCTGCTGCGCGCGGCACCTCAGGTCACTGGCATGAATGTCAAGCGGGACGTCCGCGCGGATCGTGGCGAGATCGCGACTCAGCAGCGCTTCGGAGCGGAAATCGCGCAGCGCGTCGCGATAGCTCTGGCGCTCGATCTGCTCCCAGCCCGCAAGAACTGCGTCGAGCGTGCCGAACCGGCGGATCAGCTCGGTGGCGCCTTTGGGCCCGATGTAGCTGCGCTTCTTGGCGCCGGGCGCGAGCGGCGGCTCCTTGCCGGGGAGAGGACGCGCGCCCGGAATGTTGTCACTGGAATCCCCGGTGAGGGCGAGCCAATCGACCACCTGGGACGGTTTCACGCCCAGAATTTCCTCGACCTTGGCGGTATCGCACAGCGTCTCCGGCTGGTCGGCCCCGCGCGAAGGTTTCAGCACCCGGATGCGATCGTCCACAAGCTGGAACAGGTCCTCGTCGCCGGTGACGAGGAAAACATCGAGGCCGAGAGACTCGCCTTCGCGCGCCAGCGTCCCCATGATATCGTCCGCTTCGAACCCCTCGCGTTCGACGATCGGCAGGCCGAGCGCGTCGCAGAACCTGCGCACGTACGGCAGCTGGATCGTCAGGTCTTCCGGAAACGCCGGACGATTCGCCTTGTAGGTCTCGAAGAGCTTGTCGCGGAAGGTGGGCGCGGTCAGATCGAATGCGACGGCGACGTGCTCGGGCCGATGATCCTTCAGCAGCTTTCGCAGCGTCCGCACGAAGATGTAGACCGCCTTGGTGGGAAGGCCGGAGGGCGACACGAGCGCCATCTGCATGGGTGCGAAGAAGGCGCGGAACACCAGCGACATGGCGTCGAACAGCACCAGCTTCTCGCGGGATTTTGGTTGAGCCACTCGATGCTCCGGGTTTGAGGCAGAAGACTATTGTAACAGCCTGAATTGCCCCACAAGGTGAGAAAGTGCTCGGAGCGGCAGCCTGCAAGTCCTGTTGCCGCCTGGCTGCTCCAGGGGTCAGACTGTGTCTTCTACGCAACAATCTGTGCCTGACCGTGAATTGACCCGGAACCTTAAACCGTTGAAGATAAAGGTGACATGCCGAGTCGGAAGGTATGGTCCCGAAGCTGCCGAACGATGTTGCCCAGGAGGATTATTGGACTACGAGCGCACTATCGCCTCGCCCGTTGAGGTGAGCGGTATTGGACTCCATACCGGTGTTCCTGTACGGGTCCGGCTGCTGCCCGCGCCCGCGCGGCAGGGAATCGTCTTTCGCCGCGCTGATCTTGACGGCTTCGAGATCGAGGCCCAGGCCCGTCACGTTGCCCGCCTGAGTTATGCCACCAGCCTGATGAAGCGCGGCGTGTTGATCTCGACGACGGAGCATCTGCTCTCGGCATTAGCCGGCGCCCGCGTTGACAACGTGACGATCGAGATCGACAACCTCGAAGTGCCGATCCTCGATGGCAGCGCGCTGCCCTTCGCGCGCGCGATTGCGAAGGCCGGGTTGCGCCGCCAGCGATCGCGCCGGCGCTACCTGAGGATCATCAAGCCGGTCGCGGTCGAGGACGGGAACAAGCGCATCGCCGTCTACCCGTGCGATGCCTTCAGCATCGACTATCGCATCTTCTTCCCTCATCCACTGATTGCGGACCAGCGGTTCACGTTCTGCCTTGACTCCGCGAGCTACGAAAGGCAGATCGCGCCGGCCCGGACCTTCGGCTTCGCCGCCGAGGTGGAGGCGCTGCGCAAGAACGGACTCGTCCGCGGTGGATCGCTCGAGAACGCAATCGTCCTCGGCGAGGATGGCGTGATAAACGCGGAAGGGCTCCGGTTCGCCGATGAGTTTTGCCGCCACAAGATTCTGGACCTGATCGGCGACCTCGTGATGCTCGGCCATCCCCTCATCGGACATGTCGTCGCCGATCGCGCCGGTCACGCCATGCATTATGCCCTTGTCGCGCAGCTCCTCAGGGACAAAAGCGCCTGGAGGCTGACAACATCCGAGTTGCCGCAACCACGCCCGACAGCGCAACAGTCCGCCGGCCCTTTTCCCGATGCCTTAGCTTCGTAACGGCGCGTGCTATCTCAAATCGCTGGCAATCCTCGGATAATCAAAGGCTCAAGGTATACTCGAACGGTACCGCAAGCACCAGGAGAATTGTCGAGTGACCCGCGAAGCAATCGCTAAACTGCTTACCGAAGTCCGTCGCGGACGCTTGGGCGTGGACGAGGCGCTGGAGCGCCTGCGCGACATGCCCTATGAGGACCTGGGCTTTGCGCGCATCGATCACCATCGCTCGTTGCGGCAAGGCATGCCGGAAGTCATCTTCGGACGCGGCAAGACTCCGGAACAGATCGAGAGCCTGGTGCGGCGGATGCTCGGCCACGGGCACAACGTGCTGGTCACGCGGGCCGATGCCGCCGTCTTCGAGCGAGTCCGTAAACTCGACAAACGCGCTCGCTTTCATCCGCTTTCCGGCGCGATTTCTGTCCGCACGGAGCGCAGGACGCGCGGTCGGGGCCTGATCCTGGTAGTCACCGCCGGCACGACGGACATCCCGGTCGCCGAAGAAGCGCTGGTCACGGCCGATATCATGGGCAACCGGGTCCAGTCTCTCTACGATGTCGGCGTCGCCGGACTGCATCGCCTGCTTGGCGAAAGCAAGGCGCTCAAGCGCGCCCGCGTGGTGATCGTCGCCGCGGGGATGGAGGGCGCATTGCCAAGCGTTGTCGGCGGGCTCGTCGCCGCTCCGGTGATCGCTGTGCCGACAAGTGTCGGCTACGGCGCAAGCTTCCGCGGCCTCGCGGCCTTGCTCGGCATGATGAACAGTTGCGCGCCCAATGTGGCCGTGGTCAACATCGACAATGGATTCGGTGCCGGATACCTTGCCAGTGTGATCAACCGACTTTAAGCTGACCCGGCAGAGCCTCGAAAACAGCGGTGTGGACGGTTGAAACCTGGTTGTTGGAAGGAATACTCTCAATCTATCGTGCCGGCCGATATCACCAGCGACCAGGTGTGGCGCGAACTGGAAAAGCGCTCCTTCGCGGTCCTGGGATACGTCACGCCGCGCGGGGAAGCGCGCACCGTCGGCATCGTCTACACTGTCCTCGAGCGCCAGATCTATATCACCACGAGCCCTAATGCCTGGAAGGCTCGCCATATTGCCTCGAACCCCCACGTCTCTCTGACGGTCACCATCACCAAGCGCATCCCGTTTGTTCCGCGGATCCAGATCCCTGCTGCTACCATCACCTTCGCGGGAGAGGCCTCCGTACATCGAGCCGAGGAGGTTCCACCCGAGATTCTACGGGCACTGCTGCGCGGGCTGGAGCTCGGGCCGGAGGATCAGCGCGAGATCAGTGTCATAAAGGTTCGGCCGGTAGGCGAGTTTCTAACTTACGGAGTAGGGGTGGCACTTAAGGTTATGCGCCGGCCAGAGGACGCCAAGGGACGGGTTGCGGTTTGAGCTGAAGACAGGGTTCCGGTCAGCCAATCTGACGGGAACGTGTCGACTCCGGCCGCTAGCGTCGCGCTGCCGCCGACAGCCGTCAAGCCTACAAACGCACTGGCCACAAAGAGCACAGCACCCGAGATCCGTTGCAGCGTGCTGCCGGAAAAACTCGCAACACACGGCGCACCCCCGTGAGTACGATTGCGCCGAACACCAGGACTGTGACGACCAGCAGCGAGAGCACCGCGACTCCTCACTTGAGCCGGATTCCACTTTCGTCTTGCCGGGCAACACCAACATACGCCCGACGCATTCGATCTGAGGAGGCTTTCGACCAGCGGTAGTGCCCTCGTCGAAACCCCGGATATACTCCAGTTCCAGGCCACGCCAGTTCGGCGCAGTGGGGTACTCATGAAGAAGCGACTTCGAGAGTGGAAACAGATTCTAGGCTCCGCATTTCCCAGTGCCTCGAACCCTTACTGGCGGGCGTTACCCTTGCGACGCATGACGAGATTGCTCGCAGGAGGGTTTTTCATCAGCGCCATCATCGGCTTCGCCGGCGATCTATTGCAGCTTAACGTTCAGCGGCTTGGCCGCGGCTTCTTCTGGCCTGTTTTGACCGGCCTGGTGTTCGTGAGCACTCTCCTTGCCAACATCAAGAGGCGTACTGTCCTCGCGATCCCCATGGTTATCGTTGCAATGTACGTCGCAAGTGCCCTCGTGGGGATGGGCTGGAGGGGGACCGGTTGGCTGACCTACGTGTACTCACTGCTTTCGGCGCCGTGGCCGGTGACGAATGTGCTGAGGAACCGGATTCTGTTCGATGCCGTCGGCATCTACCTTTGCGGAGTTCTCGGTTTCCGGCTGCTGCTCTCCTTTGTGACCCGCGAAGGCCTGGATAACGTCCGGATGCAGACCGAGCTCTCCCTCGCGCACGACATTCAAGCCACCTTGGTGCCGGACCTTTCTTTCCAAACGCCGAGGTTCGAGGTCTACGGCAAGTCGGTCCCCAGCACCGAGATGGGCGGCGATTTGATCGACCTGATTCAAGGTGATGACGGGAGTCTGCTGGCCTACATCGCCGATATCTCCGGGCACGGCCTCGCCGCCGGCCAGCTCATGGGGATGCTGAAGGCCGCGTTGCGGGTATCGCTCCAGTCCCACCAGCAGCCCGTCGCTCTGCTCGAGAGCGCGGACCGCGTGCTGCCTGCGGTCAAGACGGCAGACATGTACGCCACGCTCGCCCTGCTGCGCTTCAATGAGTCCGCCCAGGCTGAGTATTCTTTGGCGGGGCATGTTCCTATCCTGCATTATCGCCACCAGACCAGCGAGACCGCTTGGCTCTCGATGGAGCAATTTCCCCTGGGTCTGATTCCAGGTAGAGACTATGAGAGCGAGCGCGTCAGTTATTCGCCGGGAGACACGTTCCTGCTGATTACGGATGGCATCACGGAAGTGGTCAACGAGCGGGACGAGGAATTTGGCCTTGCGCGTCTTGAACGACTGATGAGCGGGCATGCGGCCCAACCACTCGCGCAGATCTGGGAGGCGGTCATGGAAGAGGTGAGGCGGTACGGGACGCAGCAGGATGACCAGAGCTTGCTTCTGGTCCGCGTCCGCCAATAGCGCGAGCGCATAGGTGTGGTTCCACCCGCCTGACAGCGCCTCGTCTCATTTCCCTGATCGAAACGCCGATAGGATTACCTTGGTCCATTCCTGACTGGCCTTACGCAAGGGAACCTGCTTGCCTGCTCGACTCATCGCTCGCCAGCCAATTCTGGATCGAAGCCAGCATCTCTGGGCCTACGAACTTCTGTTTCGCGGCGGTGTCGAGAATTTCTTCCTTTCGGACGACGGCGACGCCGCCTCGCGCGATGTGGCGGACAATCTGCTGACTTCCGGTCCGGGATTGCTGACCGCCGGCCATTTGGCTTTCATCAATTGCACGCGGGACTTCCTGGTGAACGACTACGCCACGCTGCTGCCCAAAGAACAGACAGCCATCGAAGTCCTCGAGACCATCGAGCCCGAGGACGATGTCATCTCAGCGCTGACGCGGCTGAAAGAGGCCGGCTACCTGATCGTTCTGGACGATTTCGTCTTCGACGAGCGGTTTCAGCCCTTCATCGATCTGGCGGAACTCATCAAAGTCGATTTCCTGTCGACGCCTGAGGAGGTCAGAAAGTCGCTGCCGGAGCGCTTCGCCCGGCGCGGCATCCGATTTCTGGCCGAGAAGGTCGAAACCCACGAGGCTTTCGAAGAGGCTTCGCACGCCGGATATTCTTACTTTCAGGGATACTTCTTCTGTCGTCCGCAGATCGTGGCCGGCACCAGCATTCCGGCCTGGAAGCTGCACTACCTGGATCTGCTGCGCGCCGTCAGCGCGCCCGAGGTGGATATGCGTGAGGTGGAACGCATCATCCGCACGGACCTGTCGCTGGC
>JASHQD010000260.1 GCA_030037755.1 Terriglobia bacterium | reverse complement strand
ATGCAGCTATAAGCCGCCTAGAATCAGCAACATCGGAGTTGGCGTAATCTCTTTTATCAGCCGTAGGTCACTCGAAATGTGGGGCTTGTGAAATATAGTTTTTTGGACGTGAACCGCCGCCCTCCGGTGAGGGGGCTGTCGCGGGGGCGCTGGCGCCCGAGGATCTACATCGCTCACGGGTTGAGATGGCCCTAGGGTCGCCGAGCAAGCCTTGAGCGAAGCAAGACGGTCTGCGCCGGTCCTGCCATCCCTTCTGCCCATCGTGGTGCGAACGAGCCGTCTGCAGCGGGTGGCAGGCCCTAGAAAAACGGCCATGTCGGCAGTTGAACCGCGTCGGCCGCGACCGTGGTTGACGTGGCCGCACTGGGTGTTGAGAAAACCCATCCCTCGAGAGAGACTTGGTTGCCCTCCGCAAGTCCCGAAAGGCTGTCGGTAGTGAAGTTGGAAAACGTTGTGGCCCCCGTCGTTTGGACGGGTGATTTCGACAGGCGCCCAGTTCGGGCCGCCGCCAAAGCCCCCTCACCGAAGGGCGGCGGTTCACGTCCAAAAAACTATATTTCACAAGCCCCACATTTCGAGTGACCTACGGCTGATAAAAGAGATTACGCCAACTCCGATGTTGCTGATTCTAGGCGGCTTATAGCTGCATCCTTGGCTCATGAATTGCCTCCCGGCGACGCAATTCACCTGCCTCTAGCCTCGCGGTCGAGAATTTTTCGGCCGCCAAGCTATTGCCGTGACAAGGGAAGAAATTTTGTTTTCTCGCGCTCGAATGCCCTGATTCAAGGTCGCGGATGATCTCGAACCTGGGTGCGACTAACCCTGGCGCCATCGTCGTTGAAGAAACGGCAAGACTTCACTCGGAGCCGTGCGCCGGCTGGCCTCGGCGCAATTTGGGCCGACAGCGCCCTGCACCTGCTGGCAACGGCCTTGACTTACGGCGTCCAAGCTGCATTTTACATGCGTCATCCGCAGGCTTACGCATCATCAGTGTTCGACCATTCTAAGACAAAAACGAAGGGGGACCATCTTAAGGAGAACACTCAATGCTTCGACACAGCCGATGTTGCTGAGCCTCGGCGTAGTAGCGCAGATTTCGGGAGGATACCCCTCGGAGCCTTCCATCTTTTGAAAAGCTCACACCCTCGCGGGTGGCAGTTTTCGGCGGCGGGGGGTCATTGCAAGTCTGCTGTTGACTCTCTGGTTCAAAAGGTCTATTTATTAATGGTGAACCGCGCGAGGCGTGTCCGAGCCAAGGGGGATCCCGACGCAAGACCATGCGGGCGAGAAAACAACGACTCCTGCGAGCAACGGCCCACCCGGTCGGGCCTCCGAATTCATCTGTAGTGGCGAGAGCATGGAGCAGGTGTTCGCTCTGGCCCGCAAAATCGCGCCCTGGAACGTATCCGCTCTCATTACCGGAGAGACGGGGACGGGCAAGGAACTCATCGCGCGGGCTATCCACCGCTTGAGCCCAAGGTCCTCGGGGGCTTTCGTGGCCTTCTCCTGCGCCAATCAGACGGACACGCTGGTGGACGACGAGCTTTTCGGTCACGAGCGAGGTGCCTTTACAGGTGCTACAACCAACCGGCGCGGCCGATTCGAGTCTGCCGACGGCGGGACTTTGTTTCTGGACGAAATCGGCGACCTGCCCCTGCCCCTGCAGGCCAAATTGCTGCGCGTGTTACAGGAGCGGGCTTTCGAAAGGTTGGGCGGCGCTCAAACTCTGAAGGTGGATGTCCGCTTGATCTGTGCCACGCATCGGAACCTGCTGGAAATGGTGAAGCGGGGTGCCTTCCGCGAAGACTTGTATCACCGGTTGAATGTTGTCCAGATTCACTTGCCTCCGCTCCGAGAGCGACGCTCGGGGATCGGAATCCTGGCCAGACATTTTCTGGAGCGGGCGGCAAAAGAATTCGGCAAGCCTCCGATGAGCCTTTCCTACGCTGCCCTAACGGCCTTGGAAGAGTATGATTGGCCGGGCAACGTCCGACAGCTTGAAAACGTGATCAAGCGAGCCGTGGTGTTGGCCGAGGAGTCTACCATCCAGCCCTGTCACTTGCCGCCCGCAGTTTCAGCTGGATTTCCGCAGCAGGCGGCCTTCGGCTCGTATTTCGCCTACGTGCGCGAATTCAAGCGGCGCTTGCTTTTGCGCGCCCTCACAGAGTGTCGTGGAAGCAAGTCCGAGGCCGCGCGCGGCCTCGGATTGGGTCGCGGTTACTTAGACCGGTTGATTAAGGTAATGGGGATCCGTAGCCAAGATGCGGGTTTTGACTTGGACGAACAAGAGCAAGACGACCAAAGCTCTGAGCTATCTTAGTAGAGCGGGGGGACGTGCGATGCAAAGGTTGCGCATTTTGATCGTGGATGACAATAACGATTTCCGGAAAGCCCTGCGGATGTTTCTAAATAAGCAACCGGGCTGGAAGGTAGTGGGGGAGGGGACAAACGGTCGGGAAGCCATCGACGAAGCAGAACGACTAAAGCCTGACCTGACCATCATGGATGTGAACATGCCAGAGCTAAACGGGATTGAAGCCGCACGCGAGATCAAGAAAGCAGCGCCGGATTGTAGCATCCTGGTCCTGACGGAGCACAACTCCGTACCGCTGGTCTGCGAGGCCCTGGAAGCGGGCGTACACGCGTTCCTCCCTAAAGCGGAAATCCGCCACCTCCTGGCGACCGTGAGGGCGACCATTGAGCCCGATTTGGCGACCCGACTAGGCGTGCGCTGACCCAGGAGGCGCGGTTGGGAGTTCGGCTCGCACAGTTGTGCCCAGCTCAGTTGACTCAATGCTGAGTTCTCCCTCGAGAAGTCGTATTCGTTCCGTCATGCCTCTGATCCCAACCCCTAGCTTGGTGGGGCTGCGTAGCACTGCGGCTGGGATGCCATGACCGTGGTCCGTAATCTCGAGTCGTATCCGCCCTTCAATCAGCGCAACTCGGATCTGAGCCGTTTTGCTGCCCGAGTGACGATGAACGTTGGCCAGCGTTTCCTGGGTAACGCGAAAAAGGGTCGTCTCAACATCGGAGTTGAGGCGCGGCAACTCGTCTGGAATTTCGGCCGTAACGGTGATCCCACTTCGCTGCCCGAAGCCTTCCGCATATGAGCGGAGCGCGGGGCCAAGGCCATTCTCTTCGAGAATCGGCGGGTGCAGCACATGGCACAGTGTTCGGATCTCGCTGCCACAGCGCCCCGCCAAGTCGGTGAGCTCGGAGAGTGCCTCCTGCGCTGCTGCGTCTTCCCGCGGAAGCAGGTCCTGCAGCAGCGCGACGTGCAACTGCATGGAGGCCAGGATCTGCGATGTGCCGTCGTGGAACTCGCGGGCAAGACGGCGCCGCTCTTGATCCTGCGTTTGCAACAGACGGCCCGAGAGTTCGCGCAGTGCTTCTTCGGCTTGCCGGCGCTCAGTGACATCAGCCTGCAAATCCTCCAGGAGGTTTCGGTTCTCAAATTGCAGCCTGAGAGACGAGTCGATCGTGCGATAGATCCGTCCCGTTGTGATCAGGGTGGCGAGAGTGAAGAGCGCAGCCAACAGCGCCATGGCCAAGTGGGTCTTGTCGCCCTCGACGAGGAGGCGGACTACAGGGCCGAGACCCGTCGGAATCAGGAACGCCAAAAACGCCTCTGGCCTGGGGGCCAGGACGGTCGCGGCACCAAGCATCATTCCACCCAAAACGAAAACGAGAAACACCTGGTTTGTCAGGTGGGCTTCCGGATATAGGAGGATTCCCGCTCCGCCCCAACCGGCCCCTGCCAAACCCGCACCAACCGTGAACGCAGTGCGCCACCTTATAGTCTCTATATACCCGGATGCCGCGTGCCGGTAGCGTTGCGCGAGAGCGCCCCTGAATGCCGACACCAGGATCATGTAGAGCCACCACCCGACGAGCACGCTGTTCGGAATGATCCCCCATTGAAGAAAGCCTAAAATTGTAGCGGCCAGTACGGTGACGGCGACTCCCACGTTTGTGTTCGCGTAAAGGAGGCGGATCTGCGCAGACCGGATCTCATTTCTCCGAGACTCCGGCTGGACGCGTGACGCTCGGTTTTCTGAAGAAGTCGTGTGCATGGACTGAGGCCGCGTGCTCTGGTTAATTTCCTCCGGCCGGAATTTGCGTCTTGACTTTCGGCTAACGGTAGCATAACTAGTAACCAAATCTCAAGGCAGGACGGCACCTTGATCGAGGCGTGGGCCAGCCACAAGAGTTTCCGGCCCAAAGATCAGGAGCCGGAAGCCAGTGCCGGACAGAAGGAGGCCAACTTTCACGGCGAGACGCGCCGCAATGATACGCACCAGTCCACCACCGGTCCGGAAGCGCGGCTGTTCAAGAAGTCGAAAGGGTCGGAAGCCAAGTTGGCATACTTGGGGCACGTACTGATGGAGAACCGCAACGGGTTGCTGGTGCAGACGGTGGTGACGTCGGCGATGGGGACGGCCGAGCGCAATGCGGCTCTGCTGCTGGCGGAGAAGATTCCGGGGATACGACGCGTCACCCTGGGCGCGGACAAGGCCTATGACACGCGCGAGTTGGTGCTCGAACTGCGCCGGATGAATATCACGCCGCACGTGGCACAGAACAACACGAACCGGTCGAGCGCGATCGACGGACGCACGACCGCGCAGCCCGCGTACGCCGTCAGTCAAAAGAAACGCAAGCGGGTGGAACAGAGCTTTGGCTGGATGAAGACCATCGGCCTGTTGCGCAAGGTGAGGTTCCGCGGCCGGGCGAAAGTGGGCTGGTGGATGAAGTGGGCCGGGGTGGCTTACAACCTGGTTCGGCTGCGGAATCTGCAAGCGGAGGCGATGGCATGAGCGATCATGGGACGAGCCCTCTGGAAAGGCTTTAGGCGGCCCGCCGAGCGGGGTCCGACAAGACTTCCGGCAACGTTCTACCCCTCTCTTAGTCCGATCGAAAGTCGAAATAGATGAAGAAATCATCGCCAAACCGTATTTTTCAACGGGCTGTTAGACCTGAATCGTTGCTCGCGTCGGGATGCGCCTCGCCATTCCCTTGACTCCTCGTCGTTAGGCACGTGACCTCGGCAAATAGCGAGAGCGGGCTGTCCTGCCAAGAGGAAACCGGCCGAACGCTGGCGCCGAGTTGCGATCGCGCGCCTCGCGTCCGATCGCGTGACCGAGGTGGAGGCTCCAGGCGATCTGGGGTTGCCGGGGGCTGGAGATCCCGAGCCGGGCCGGGCGGCAGCTTAGCTTCATCCGGTGACGGCTCGGAAAGCACGATTGAGATAAGACCAATGGCGCAACCACCCAAAGAGCACGCAGACGGGGGCCATGGAGTCCGTTATGTCTGTGGACCGGAATGGCATTTCGCCAAACTCAAGAGCACGCCGATGGCCGGGTATATTTATGGCCACGCGTTCCGAATCACTAATCACGGATCGCGGCTGTTTCACGGGTCAGTGTTGGGGCTGGCGGCGCACTTTGGAGTGTCGCGATCAACCGTACAGAGAGCAATCAAAGTCCTCGTCGATCTCGGATTCTTTGAAGTGGTGCGGGAACGCAGGTTTGGCTCGACCATGTACCAGGTGCTCAGCCACCATGAATGGGCAAAAAAGTACCCTGGACAGTGCGCGGTCAAGGGACCAGAGGAATCTGATCCACTGAAGGAAGCGCTGTTTACGCTTAGCGGCGGAGTCCTGTTCCCACCGGCAGCACTCTACAAACTACGGCGGCTCTACGACTCGAACTGGGAGGTCGAGCAAGCATTCAAAAAGTTCCTCGATCAACAACCCGCTGCAAACAAGGTGCCCCGGTTTCTCGTTGAAAGCTTCCTAATCTGGGTTGATACGGAGTACCGAGAGCATCGGGCGAGTTCCGGCACCGAGTAGCATCCCAAGCCGCCAATTGAAGGCGCTTCAACCAACGGCGACCGTCTGCTGTACATTCTGAAGTTGGTAGTTAGGAGTGTTCGATCTGCGACGTAGGCCATATAGATCGGTCACCCGTCCTTGACACCGAGCTCCGGTGTCCGTCTACCATAAGGATGGATCAGTGGACGCCTGCCCCGGGTCTGCTTCGGCTGAACGACCGATGTTCCTGCGACGGTCATAGACCGCCGCTACAGGGAGCGCAGGAAGTCGATCAGGTCCTGCTGGTTGGCGGTCGAGAGGGCGTTGAAGGCCGCAACCACGCCGTCGGCCTCCGAATTCTGGTATCCCGTCATGCCAGCGCCGTTGGTGCACCATTGATCCGAGTGGTCCTCGACGGCCTGCACGATGTTGGAGGTGCGGCCGTCGTGCAGGAAGAAGATCCGCTGGCCCACACCCCAGAGCGGAGCCGTGCGGAACATATCGCCTTGTGCCAGGCCCTGGACGACACCGTCGGCGAGGCAATTGCCCATGTGATGCAACAGCAGGTCTGAGAAGATGTTGACGTTCTGGGCGCTGAGCGCCGAGATGGCGGACTGAGGCGTGGTGAACTGGGTCGGCGAGGGTGAAGTGTGGCAGATGTTGCAGCCGATCGAATTGAACTCGTTCTGGCCGGCGATGGTGGTGAAATTCGGTGGCGCCGGCGTGGGGGGCTGCAAGAATCGAATGAAAAGCGACTGGCGCTCCGGATCACCGGGAAACCGGTGAGGACTGGGATTGATGAAGTTGAAGTGATCCTCGGGAACGCCGTTCAGGATGCACGCCGGGTTGCTGTCGTCCAATTCATCCGGGAAGGCCGCGGTGCTGACCCCTTCCTCGACATTATACGCTGCCGACGAGAACATCAGCGCCGAGCGCTCCTGAGCTTTCCATCCAAAGCGGCTGATGGTCGTGTCGGGGGCGAGATTCGGAACACCGCAGATCCCCGTGAGATTTACATTCGCACATTGATTCGCCTGATTCGCCTGGAGCTGTGTCTCCGGGATGATCTCCATTAACCCGTCGCCAAACATGGGCGTCGGAGTGCGGAAAATCAGATCCCCGGCAGACTGCCCTCCGGCGAAGTCTGGTTGCAAAAGGACGCAGCTTCCGGCATCGGAGCGGCCGGTGATCGTGAAAAGTTCCTGGGTGAAGCCGGCGGGGATTGAGTACGAATTGCCGGAGAGCACCTGAGGGAATCGGGCGTTCACCATGACTCCGGCTTCACTTTCAAACGAGGGCATCTCATTAAGAGCGCCATCGAGGTCGAAAACCGAGAAGAAACCGTTGGTAAATGGCGCAGCGCCGCCTACCGCCGGCTGTGCGTGGCAGCCATTACAGGAGTTGAAATTGAAACGCGGACCCAGTCCGCTGTTCCCTGTTCCGCCGTTGCCCGTACCGGTGACGGAGTTGATCTCCGTAAAAGTCGACGTTATTGTGCCTTCAACGTCCTTTTGATCGGTGGTCAGGTTTGAGAAAAAGCTGCCGGCGTCGGCCGGGCCTCCTCGCACGCCGGGATCTTGGGCCTGAGATTGTGCCCGCACGGCCATCACTAGGGCCCACGGCGCAAGCGCCATGACCGCCGCGGCCGTCAGGAGAAACCTCGAAGCCGCTAGTCTCGACACGCCGCGTCCTCGTTGGATGTCCGTCATGGCTCCTCCTCTTTCCTTCATTGCCATCACTGGCGTTCATGGAGGCTTGGCGCCTCGAAATCAAAAATCGTCCAGCGGCCCGCGCCGCCCGGCGATCAGAGGTCGCGAATGAAGTCGAGAATATACTGCTGCTCTTGCGCGGGGAGGGCAACAAAAGCGTTGATCACCCCGTCGGCCTCTGAATTCTGGTACCCGCTAGCTCCGATGCCGCCCGTGCAGTAAGTGTCCGAATGATCGTAGATGGCCGTCAGCAGATTACTGGTGCGCCCATCGTGCATGAAGAAGACGCGCTGCCCGGCGCCCCACAGCGGCGGCGTGCGCCACATGTCCCCTTGCGCCGAGCCCTGAACGATGTTGTCCGCGAGGCAGTTCCCCATGTGATGCAAGAGCAGATCCGAATACATCGTCAGCGTCTTGCTCTCAAAGGAAGAGCCCATCGAGGCCAGCGCCGGGGTCGTGTAAACGGAGACCGCGTGGCAGTTGTTGCAGCCGATGGTATTGAAATCCGTTTGGCCATTCGTCGCGCCCGTGTTGAACTTCGCCGGCGTGGGGGCAGCCAGGAAGCTCATGAAAAGCGCCATCCGCTCCCCATCGCCGGTGAAGTCATAGAATTCGATGGTGGGGATGAAGTTCGTTCCGGTCTCGGGCACAGGGTTGAAAACGCAGCCCTGAGTCTGATTGATTTCAGTCGGAAAGAACTCACTGGTGACGCCCAGCTCGGTATTCAGCTCCTCGGCCGACGCCGTGATTAATCCGCGCCACTGCGCCTTCCAACCCAGGCGATTCACATCGCCCGTGTGCGGATCGACGCTGACCGTGCCGCAGATTCCCGTACCCTGATTCGCACACTCCGAGCTTGCCTGACTTCTGATCGAGCCGTT
>JASHQD010000259.1 GCA_030037755.1 Terriglobia bacterium | reverse complement strand
TGTGCCGGTGCCGCTCAGGGGCAGGCTCTCCGGACTATCCGGAGCACCATCGGTGATGGACAGCGCGGCCGTACGGTTGCCGCTGGCGCCCGGTGTGAAGCTGACGCTGAAGCTGCAGTTGGCCCCAGCAGCCACCGAGCTGCCACAGTTGTTGGTCTGGGCGAAGTCGGCGGCGTTGCTACCGCTGATCGTGATGCTGCTGATGCTCAGGGTGGCGTTGCCGGTGTTGGTCAAGGTGACGTTCTGAGCCGCACTGGGGGTGCCGACGGGCTCGTTCCCGAACGACAGACTGGCAGGAGAGAGACTCACGGCGGGCGCCGTGCCGGTCCCGCCCAGGGACACGCTTTGCGGGCTGCCCGAAACATTGTCGCTGATGTTCAGGGCCGCGCTGCGGCTGCCGCTGGCCCCCGGTGTGAAGCTGACGCTGAAACTGCAGTTGGCGCCGGCGGCCACTGAGCTGCCGCAGGTGTTGGTCTGGGCGAAATCGCCCGCGTTGGCGCCGCTGATCGTCACGCTGCTGATGGTCAGGGTGGCGTTGCCGGTGTTGGTCAAGGTGACGCTCTGGGCCGCACCGGGAGTACCCACGGCTTGGTTCCCGAACGACAGACTGGCAGGAGACAGGCTCACGGCGGGCGCCGTGCCTGTGCCACTGAGAGGTACAGTTTGACTATCCCCAGTGTTGTCACTGACTGTCACTGATCCCGTGCAAGCACCGGGTACCGTAGGTGTGAAGGTGACATTGAAAGTCGTCGTCTGGCCACCCGCCAAAGTCAGCGGTAATGAAAGCCCACTAATGGTGAACCCGCTGCCACTTACTGTCGCTTCAACGACCGTCAAGCTTTTCTTAGTGGCATTGCCCAGTGTGAGAATTTTAGTGCTGTTGCTACCGACTTTCACATTCCCGAAGCTGAGTCGCTCGGGACTCACACCCAGTCGTCCAGTTGCGACGGCATCACTTGTGAGGCAAAAGATCGCGGTGAGGAGGAACAGCGGAGACAGGAAACTAACCCAATACGCAGGGCGTCTGCTCGTCTGCCGAGATACAATCTGGCGCGGCCTTCTCCATCGAAAGGAATGCAGCAAAATGGCGTTGGGACTCGACATATCTCTCTCCGTAGTCGGCACCGCCGGGTATTCTCGGCCAATGCGTCGGTAGCATCTGGCAATCACACAGTCCTCTTCGGCAGTACCGGGATGATTCAGGAGGGGGGTTAGAGGTCTGATGTACGACGGGCTGGTATCAACCAAGTGCACCGACTTGCAGAGCGGCTCCCAGCGCCGATTCCGGGCGAAAGCGACACTTGTCCTGAGGTAAGGCACTGGAAGTCAACAGGGTCACGGAGAGAGGAATTCTCAGGACTCCCAAGCCCAGATCGGCCGCAAGTACGCCTGCTCGAAGCCCGACTTCAGGAGATTGCGATAGGATCCGCTCGGTCGTCCTGGCCTGGGCTCAAGCGTCTCGCACACGATCCATTTCGCGCCGAGTTCAGCGGCGCGCCGGACTCGGGCTGCAACGAGAGCCGCGTGGGCGCCCTTTCGCCTGTATCGGGTCACCGTGCCGGCCCAGCCCATCCAGGCGGCGTCGCCGCGAACGTAAACTGCGCCGACCGCGACCGGTCGATCATCCGCGAAGGCCATGTAGTGACTGAAACCGGACGCTCCGATCGAAGCCGCTATCCAATTGTGGCGGGCTGCAGGTGCGGCAAACACTGCGCCGAAGACACGGGCGAAAGCTGCAGCGTCGGCCACGCCGATGCGCCGCACCCGCAGTTCACTGTTCAGTTCCGGAGCGTCCTCCGTCCGCCGGGCCAGCTTGGAGTAAGCGTGATGCGGCCGAAAGCCGCGAGCGCTGAGCCAGCCGCCAATCTCGTCGTACTGCCGACAAGGGCTCCGGTGAAAACTCAGCCGCTTCACCCTGAAGGCGCGGAAAATGTCGAGGACCTGGTCGATCGCCTGCGTGGCTGCAGGCTCCTCCACGCCTAGGCCCAGAACGCGGTTGCGCTGCAGGGAGACGCTCCCCGGCGCGACTGTGAGTAATGCGCCGCCCAAGCGAAAAAGTTGCTGCGCGTTCTTACCGTCGATCGAGTCCGGGCGCACCGCCCAGAATGCCTCTGTCAGTTGCAGTTCGATGGATTCAGCGAGATGAGCGAGCCGTGGGGCAATCATTTGGGGAGAAGCTCCCTTGTACTAGCAGATAGCGGAGCGAACCCGTATGCTACACGGCGCAGTGCCTCGCCTGCCATTACAGATTTCAGACGAACGGACCGATGTCTCCGCCACTCGCGCCAAATAGCGCGCAGCCCCGCCGATTCTGCCGTAACTCGCGTGCCTAAACCCACTGTCCGCGCTGCTTCACGTTGCAAATGTCGTCAGTATCGACCTCGGTCTTGCTGGGCCATCGGGCGCTGATGTAAACTTGCAAATCCACCGGAGCCTTCGAGCTCCCGCCCTCGCGAGCGACCTCGGGATCTTTCCGATTCCCAACGCGCGTGAAAGCAGCAACCCAACGGTTGAGGAGCGGTGTTGTGACTGGAACCACGACAGCAGTTGATCTGGTGCGGCGCATCGAGGAAGCCCTTGACGCGGCTGCCGCAGCGGTCTCCGAATTCATCCCCGGCAAGACGCAGGCACAGTTCAAGTCCGGCGACGATCCCGTCACCGCCGCCGATCACGCCGCCAATCGGGTGCTGCGCGACGTCCTGGTGCGCGACGGCGAAGGCTGGCTTTCGGAGGAGAGCGTGGACGATCCGGAGCGTCTGGAACGCGAGCGCGTCTGGGTGGTCGATCCGCTTGACGGCACGCGCGAGTTCGTTCAGGGCATTCCCGAGTGGTGCATCTCGATCGGATACGTCGAGCGCGGGCAGGCGGTCGCGGGCGGCATTCTGAATCCGGCCACAGG
>JASHQD010000258.1 GCA_030037755.1 Terriglobia bacterium | reverse complement strand
CGCGGACGCTCAAAGACGCCATCAATGAGGCGATGCGCGATTGGGTGACCAATGTCGAGAGCACGCACTACCTCCTGGGATCGGTGCTGGGGCCGCATCCTTATCCGGAAATGGTGCGCGAATTCCATCGCGTCATCGGCCGAGAGGCGCGGCGTCAGATTCTGGAAATCGCGGGACGGCTTCCCGATTGCCTGTTCGCTTGCGTGGGCGGCGGCAGCAACTCCATCGGGCTGTTCTATGATTTCCTCGGTGACACCGGCGTGAAAATGGTCGGCGTCGAGGCCGGCGGCCGCAGCTTGAATCTCGGCGAGCACGCGGCTCGCTTTGCAGGCGGGCGTCCGGGCGTGCTGCACGGCACGTACACGTATCTGCTGCAGACGGACGACGGCCTGGTGTCTACCACGCACTCGGTCTCCGCGGGACTTGACTATCCCGCGATCGGACCCGAACATGCCGCGCTCTTCCGCACCGGACGCGTCGAGTACGTGCCGGCAAGCGACGCGGAAGCTCTCGAAGCCGCCAAGACGCTGGCCCGCACCGAGGGAATCATTCCAGCGCTCGAATCCGCGCACGCGGTCGCGGAGGTCATCAAGCGCGCTCCGGGGATGCCGCGGGAATCGATTGTGGTCGTGAATCTCTCGGGGCGCGGCGATAAAGACCTGGGAATCTTCCAGTCTGCGGGGGTGCTGTAGTTCCCGCGTACGCAGCGGACCCAATCGCCCATACGAGTGGCGTATAAATGCCCGGTCGCCAATGCCTCCGGCCAAGCTGCCTCTAAATGACGCCGCCGAATTGCTCAGGTGGTACGAGCAACGTCTCTGCCGCGCTCACCTTCGAGACCCCCGCGGCCTTCGTGTGTGTTTTCTTCCAGAGACGTTCGTTCATCTTATTCAACTGAAGAACAAGTACGGCGACGAGCCCAGGAATCGAGCACACGCTGTAGAGGAAATCCGGCGCGGTCGAATAAAACTCATAGCCGGCCGGTTCGACCCGCAGCGCACCGAAGAATTATCTTGGGCTGTCGAGTTAGCGACGGCACCCGATGTTATCTGCGGAAATTGGCAGGCTCTTGGGACAGGCGGTGAGGCTTACGTCAAGAACTTCGGAACAGAGACCAATAGAATCCTAGGTGTGATGATATGCGAGGTCGCCGGAGCCCACCGGGAGGTGGTTACGGTTTTTCCGCGCGAGCGACTGGCGGAAAGGGACTTACTCTTTGCGATTTGGCCGCCCCAAAAAAGCGAAGGGGCCGCCACCGGGCGGCCCAATCTGTCCGATATACCCCTCGGATCAGGGAATAGCCGATCAAGGTGACCGGCAAGATACAGCCATATGATGCGCCGCAAGGCGAAAAGTGTCAACAAGAGAAATTGACTTTTTGAAAGACGGCTCGTACGGGCATCCTGACATAAGCGGTGTAATGTGTATCATTTATGTTTAAGCGCCAACGACACTTAAATCACTGCCGAGGCCTTTATCCAGTCGGCTGCGGCTCCGGTCGTAGTACTCGCCTTCTGCTGGACACTGCCCCAAGTTGGTAGTGTGATATTCGGCGCGGGAGACCAGTTCTAACAGATCGCATTGGAAATCCGTGATCTTCCTGTGGTTTGAACGGCAAATAGCAAGCTGTTCGGAGTCCGAACGGGTCGGCCCATGGTAAAATCCGGACTGCAAAAATGGCTTGACTTCTGCTTCATTTGTGGTAAGGTCATCGTGGAAATGCTAACTGGCTCCGGCTGCGCTCTGTGTGCTGCTGGATGGCTCGGCCTTACGTCCCTTCCGTTCGGCAGCAAAACCTCCCCAACAAACGAATTCCGGGATAGCATCGAAAGTGAGCGAGTTTCTGTACGATCGAAGCCAGAACGTCCTTTAGAATCAGGGGGCATCAAAAAACGAACCCATCAGGTTACTGAAAATAAAAAAGTTAAGTCGAGTTTTTGGTCAATTCCTTTTTTGTCAATGGTTTGGAAGGGGCGGCAGAGTCGAAAGCCACTAGGTTGTTGAATCTACGTTGTTTACGACGATTATCCCGTTAGGTTTATGATTCTACAGGCTTTATCGCGGCAGAGTCCGGTTCGACTTTGGGCCTTCCGTGCAGGAAACAGCCGGTTTTGGGGCTCTGGCGAGGTAAACCCATCAGGTTGCTGAATTTGCAGGGGTTACGGCATAGAAGCCAAGAAGTTGTTGATCCGACATGGTTTAGCGTGGGTTCGAAATCGTTGGCTGGTGTCTCTGTGATCTCCGTGTCCAGAAGCTTTCAACACAGAGATCACAGAGGCTCTGTGGACTCTGTGTTGAGGAATTGTCAGCACAGAGGTCACGGAGAACTCCCTTCGCTTACGGCGCGCGCGGCCGCGCTGGGTTGAGAGTTCTTGGACACAGAGAAGACGGAGGCCCGGATTCCGGAGAACACGGAAGAAGGAATAGCGATTGAGTATGAGTTCGACTGCGACCACATCCCGCTTGGAGACTTGCTTTCGCGCGCTGCGTGACCGTGATGCGAAGGGCTTGGTCATCTATCTCACCGCCGGCGATCCCTCGCTCGAGGCCACTGCCGGCCTGCTCCAGGCCATCGACCAAGGCGGCGCGGACGTGATCGAGCTGGGCATTCCGTTTTCCGATCCGCTCGCCGATGGTCCCGTGATCCAGCGCGCTTCGGAGCGCGCGGTCCGCGGCGGGACAACGCTGCGGAAGGTGCTCGACCATCTCCCGCGCTGGCGCGAGAAGTTGAACGCGCCCATCGTGCTCTTTACTTACTTCAATCCCGTGCTGCAGTACGGACTCGAGAACTTCGCCGAGGACGCAAGCCGGGCCGGCGTTGACGGCGCCTTGATTGTCGATCTCACGCCCGAGGAGGCTGATGATTACATCGCGGTCATGCGCAGCCATCGTCTGGACACAGTGTTCCTCGCCTCGCCCACGTCGACTGACGAACGTATCGAGCGCGTGGCGGCGGCTTCAACGGGATTCCTGTACCTGGTGTCGCGCACCGGCGTCACCGGAGAGCGCCAGAGCCTCTCGGCGGCGGTGCAGCCATTGGTGGAGCGAGCGCGACGATTCACGCGGCTGCCGCTGGCGGTCGGTTTCGGCGTCTCCACCCCCGAACAGGTGCGGGCGGTGCAAGCAATTGCGGACGCGGCGGTCGTCGGGAGCGCCGTCGTGCATGCGATTGAGCGTTATCCTGCAGGAGGAGCGCCGGCCGTAGGCGATTTCGTGCGTTGGCTTAAGGAGGGAGATTCGGCGCGAGGCTGAGCCGATCGGGGCGCCGGAGACTGCCGGGGTCGCCCGGAGCATTCGCGATCGGCGATGATATGGGGTACACGGTGTACGAATGAACGAATTGGAGCGCTGCCGGAAAGAGATCGACGCCATCGACGAGCAACTGCTGAAGCTGCTGAACGAGCGGGCCGGGTGGGCCGTCCGGGCGGGCCAGTGGAAGAAGACGAATCATCAGCCCGTATGGCAGCCGCAGCGCGAGGCGCAGATTCTGCAGCACGTCGAGCAGTCCAATCCCGGGCCGCTCGATAATGCCGCCATCCGCCGCCTGTTTGAACGCATCATCGACGAGGCCCGGTCGCTGGAGCGGCACATCGTGAGCGAGCCGGAGTCGCAGCGCGAGCGAGACGAGGGTCGCGCCGGGCAAAAGAAGGAGTAAGCGGGAAATGATTGTCGTCATGCAAGAGGGGGCGACCGAGGAGCAGATTCAGGCCGTCATCCGCAACCTGATGGACCAGGGGTTTGACGTTCATCGTTCCACGGGAGCCGTGCAGACCGTGCTCGGCGGCGTGGGCGCCAAGACGGAATTCGACACCCGCGTGGTGGAACTGATGGAGGGCGTGCAGGAAGTCCATCCTGTGGTCGCGCCCTATAAGCTCGCCAGCCGGCATTTCCGTCCTGAGGGGACGGTCGTGGACCTGGGCCGCGGCGTAAGGGTCGGCGGCAAGCAGGTGGTCGTCATGGCGGGGCCCTGCAGCGTCGAAGGCATGGAGCAGATGGAAGCGATCGCCGAGCTTGTTTCCAAACAGGGCGTGCGCGTGATGCGCGGCGGCGCCTTCAAGCCGCGCACTTCGCCCTATTCATTTCAGGGCCTGGGACAGAAGGGCCTGGAGATCTTCCGCCAGGTGGCCGATCGCTACAACATGCTCATCGTGTCGGAAATCATGGACCAGACCCAGATCCCGCTGATGCTCGAATACGTGGATGTGCTCCAGGTGGGCGCGCGCAACATGCAGAATTACAATCTGCTGAGGGAACTGGGCAAGGTATCGAGGCCCATACTGCTCAAGCGGGGCATCGCCGCCACCATCGAAGAACTGCTGCTCTCCGCCGAATACATCATGTCGGGCGGAAACTATAACGTGATTCTGTGCGAGCGCGGCATCCGCACCTTCGAGAGCGCCACGCGCAACACGCTCGACGTCTCGGCCATTCCCGTCATCCAGAAGCTCTCGCACCTTCCGATTATCGCCGATCCCTCGCACGCCACCGGACGGCGGGACAAGGTGCTGCCCATGGCGCGAGCGGCGGTGGCGGCAGGAGCGGACGGAATCCTCGTCGAGGTCCATCACGATCCCGACCGGGCGCTGAGCGACGGCCCGCAGGCGCTCTTTCCGGAGCAGTTTGAGCGCTTGATGAAGCAGTTGCGCGTGATCGCCGAGGCGGTGGAGCGCACGCTGTAGCGCGCCTGTCGCGGGCGCGCAAATCGCGGGCGGGACGCCCGCGCTACAGGTAGCATGAGCTCACTCAACAGCGCGTTTTCCCGTGTCGCGATCGTCGGCTCGGGCCTGATCGGCGGCTCCTGGGCGCTCGCTCTCAAGCGCCGTGAATTTGCCGGCCGTGTCGTCGTCTGCGACCGCGCCGAAGTCGCCCGCCGCGCGCTCGAAATGGGCGCGGCTGACGAGGCGGAGTCCGACCCGGCCGCGGCGGTTCGCGGCGCGGATCTGGTGATTCTCGCGTTGCCGGTCGGAGCGATCCTCGAGCATCTCCCTGTCATCCACTCCGCTGCGGCGCCAGGCGCGCTCGTGACCGACACCGGCAGCACCAAGCGTGCGATCGTGGCGCGCGCCCGGGAACTTTACCGGGACGGCGCGCTCTTTCTCGGCGGACATCCGCTGGCGGGCAGGGAGCAATCCGGCTTCGAGAACGCAGATGGTGGGCTTTTCGAAGCGACCCGCTACGTGTTGAGTCCCGTCCGCGAGGAGGATCTCGACAACCCGCGCGCGAAGGCTTTTCAATCCATGGTGCGCTCGGTCGGCGCCGAACCGGTGACGATCGATGCCGATGAGCACGATCGCGCCCTCGCATTCCTGAGCCATCTGCCCCAACTGCTCTCCACGGCGCTCGCTTCAATTGCGGATGAAACGCAACTGGCGCTTCCGCTCGAACTCGGGGCAGGCGGATTTCGCGACATGACGCGGCTGGCTGACAGCTCTTACTCCGTCTGGCGCGATGTCTTCCTGACAAATGCTGATAACCTGAAGGTTGCGACTGATACGCTGATCGGCAAACTCACAACAATGAGGAATCGCCTCGAAGATGTGCGTCTGGCGGCTGACTTCGAGCGGGCGCAGCGGCTGCGCCGGCGTTGGCGAAGCGCGCAATTGCAGGCGCCCGACCAAGACGCGATGGAATTTTGAATCTGGGAGAAAAGGGTGAACAAGGTTTTTCCCGACGCAAGCGCGGCGATCGAGGATCTGGAGAACGGCGCCAGCATCATGGTAGGAGGCTTCGGCCTCTGCGGCATTCCCGAGAACCTGATTGACGCGGTGCACCGCAAAGGTGTGCGCAATCTCACCGTGATCAGCAACAACGCGGGCGTCGGCGACTTCGGCCTCGGCAAGCTGCTCGATACTCGCCAAGTCAGCTGCGTGATCGGCAGCTATGTCGGCGAGAATAAACGTTTGGAGGAGCAGGCGCTCAGGGGAGAGGTCGAACTTCGGCTGAATCCTCAGGGCACGCTCGCCGAGCGCATCCGGGCCGGCGGCGCCGGCATCGCTGGATTCTATACGCCGACCGGCGTGGGTACCGTGGTCGGAGAAGGCAAGGAAGTACGCGAGTTCGACGGCCGCACTTACCTGCTGGAGCGCGGCCTCACTGCCGACTTCGCGTTCATCAAGGCGTGGAAAGGCGATCGGTGGGGGAATCTGGTGTATCGCAAGACGGCTCGAAACTTCAATCCGATCATGGCGACTGCCGCGAAGATCACGATCGCGGAAGTGGAGCATCTCGTCGAGCTTGGCGAACTCGATCCGGACGGTATCGTAACGCCGGGAATCTACGTGAAGAGGATCTTCCGCGGAAGCGAATACGAGAAGAGGATCGAGAAGAAGACGGTCCGGCCGAAGGGTCGAGAAATGGACTAGAATTAGCTTGGAGCTCGGCAATGAGTGAGTTCCTCCAACAAAACTGGGGCAATGTTGCCAGCGTGCTCGGATTAGGCGTCAGTGTCTGGGTGCTGTTGGTCGCGCAGAAGGCCAGGGAGGCGGCTGAGCAGGCACGAACAACAGCAAGATTGAGGAATCTGGTGGAGGTTCTTACGGAAGCGGGTAATCAGGTTCATCAACTGGGCAGCTACTTGGCCGGTGACCAGTGGGGCGTTGCTCGCTTTCTGGCAGGAGAAGTCGCCGGCGCCTGCAGGTTGAGCATGGAACGGTGGGGCGACGCGCTGGACTCATCGTCGAGGCGAAGTTTGGTAGACTTATCGAGAATCGCGAAGTCCATAGCCGTCGTGGCTGACGAAGCCCGCATGAGACAAATAAGCGCCGCAGAACGGCGTCAGATTCTTGATGCTCAATTGGCCGCCATCGACCTGATTAGCGCCACCGTAGGCAGGGCGCGCGGGGTTCAGGAGAAGAGATGAGTAAGATCAATCCAAATAATAAGAGGATGGAGTTGCTTTGGGAGCTTATCAAGGCAACAAAGGAAGGTCGCGTAGCGTGGCATCCGACGGCGAGGCTCGGCGAGTTCACTTGTGCTTTGCAAGGCCATTTCGGCGCTCTTGTAAGCAAGGCTGACGCAGGGGAAGGTCGCCTGCGGATGCTCGACACCGACGACCGTGAGCTGCTCAGTATATCTGACTCCGAGGCTCTCAGGTTTGGCACCGACACTTACATGGCAGCGATCGGTGAGCCCTTAGCGGGGCCACCCGTTTCCGAGCTTTTTGAACTCGCACGGTCCCGTGCGCTGCACGTCGATCATGCCATCGACGAGGTTATACAAGGTCTGAAGGGTGCGTGATTGTCATGGCCCCAGAAGGGGATTGCCAGTTCATGGACAAGCGTGAACTCATCGCACGTCGGATCGGACAGGAGCTCCGCGACGGCTACTACGTGAATCTCGGGATTGGCATCCCCAC
>JASHQD010000019.1 GCA_030037755.1 Terriglobia bacterium | reverse complement strand
CCTCGAAGACGTATTCTTCGCCAAAATCCGCGGATGGAACTGAGGACCGCCCATGCTGTGGCAAATTGCCTGGTTTGAGATTCGCTACTGGCTGCGCTCGTGGATGCTGTGGATCTTCACGCTGATTATCAGCGCTATGTTTCTGGGCGCGGTCAGCTCTGACAACATCACGGTCGGCGGCGCCATCGGCAACACTTACCGCAACGCGCCCTTCGTGATCGAGAGCTATTACGCCCTGATCGGGCTGTTGACGCTGCTGATGGCGACGGCCTTCGTCAATTCCGCCGCGGCTCGCGACTTTACCCACAACACCTACCAGATCATCTTCTCCACGCCGCTCAGCCGTCGCGATTTTCTGTTCGGACGCTACCTCGGCGCCACGCTGGTCTCTGTAATCCCCATGATGGGGGTCTCGATCGGCACGCTGCTGGCCAAGTACATGCCCTGGATCGACGCCGAGCGCTTCGGACCGGTCTACTGGGGAGCGCACCTCAAGGGTCTGCTGGTGTTCGCGGTCCCGAACGCGTTCTTCGTGGCCGCGGTGCTGTTCGCCATCGCGGTGCTGGCGCGCAACGACATCGTCTCATTCGTGGCCGCGCTCGGGCTGATGACCGGCTATATCGTCTCCGACGCACTCACCCAGAATATCGAGCACGAGAAGATAGCGGCTCTGCTCGATCCGTTCGCCATCCGCACGTTTACGCTCTACACCAAGTATTGGACCGTCGCCGAGAAGAACAGTATTTCCGCGGGCCTGAGCGGCCTGCTGTTATGGAATCGCCTGATCTGGATCGGCGTCGGGATTGCATTCCTCATCTTTGTCTATTACCGCTTCAGCTTCTCCGAGCGGCGTTCGAAGGTCCGCCGGCTCCATGACGAAGCGCTTCCCGCACCGGCTGTGGCCGTGCCGGCGCCGGCGGTCACCTTCAGCCTGCACGATGCGCCCTGGCGTAAGTTGGCGGCGTCGGTGCGCGTTCACTGCCTTGGGATCCTGAAGAGTGTGGTCTTCATCATCGTTCTGCTTGCCGCGCTGCTGAACTGCATTCCCTCGATCGCTCTCAATGCCCGCGAATGGTACGGCAACAGCAGCCTGCCCGTTACCTACGTCATCCTCGAGATCATTTCGAGCACGCTCTACATCTTCCTGATCGCGCTGATCACCTACTTCGCGGGCGTGCTGGTCTGGAAAGACCGCGACCAGCGTATGGACGAGATCGCCGATTCGCTGCCCACGCCCGAATGGGTGTCGTATCTCTCGCGCTTTGTGGCGCTCGCCATGATGGTGCTGCTGGTACAGTTGCTGGCGCTCTCGAGCGGCGTGATCATTCAGGCCTGGTTCGGCTATCATCGCTTCCAGCTCGGCCTCTATCTCAATCAACTCCTGGTGCGCGACGGGTCCTTCTTCATCTTTTACGGCGTACTCGCCTTCTTCATCCACGCCCTTTCGCCCAACAAGTACGTGGGCTACTTCATCTACATCGCGTTCGTAATCGTCAACCTGTTCATCTGGAGCCCGCTCAACATCGCGACCAATCTGGTGCAGTTCGGAGTCGCGCCCGACGTCACCTACTCCGACTTCTACGGCGACGCGCCTTACATCAAGGCCTGGCACTGGTTCACCCTGTATTGGTTGCTCGCCTGCGGCTTGCTCGCCATCGGCACGGTCATGTTCTGGCCGCGCGGCAAGCAGGCGCGCTGGAGCGAGCGTCTTCGGAACGCCGGTCTGCGCTTCACGGGAGGCTGGAGAGCCGCGGCACTGGCCTGTTTCCTGTGCTTCGCGGCCACGGGCGCCTGGATCTATTACAACACCAAGGTGCTGAATCACCTCTACGGTCCCAAGGACCAGCAGCGCCTGCAGGCCGATTACGAAAAGGCTTACAAACGCTTCGAGAAACAGCCGGAACCGCGTGTGCGCGGCGTGAAGTACGCCATCGACATCTTCCCTGAGACGCGCAATGCCACGGTGCACGGCGAGGAATTGATCGGCAATCCCTACTCGCAGCCGCTCGACGAGGTCCACTTCTCCCTCGATCAGAACTACGACATCACCATGGACGTTGCCGGGGCGGCGCTGGTCAAGAACGATACGCGCCTCTACTACCGGATCTACCGCTTCTCGCCTCCACTCCAGCCGGGGGAGAGCCGCACGCTCACGTTCACCGCCACGAGTCACAATCGCGGCTTCGAGAATTCGCTCAGCAACAATCAGATCATGCAGAACGGCACGTTCTTCAACAGCACAGTCGGACCCATCATCGGCTACGATGCCGGGCGTGAATTGACCGATCCCAACAACCGGCGCAAGTTCGGACTGGGCGAGCAGGAACTCATGCCGGCGCTTGAAGCCAACTGCACGAACGATTGCCGCGACAATTACCTGCGCGGACACGCGGATTGGGTGGGTATCGAGACGGTGATCAGCACTTCGCCGGACCAGATTGCCATCGCGCCCGGGTCGCTCGTCCGCGAGTGGCAGCAGAACGGCCGGCGCTACTTCCAATATCAGCTCGATCATCCGTCGCTCTACTTCTGCTCCTTCATGTCGGCGCGCTATGAAGTCTTGCGCGACCAATGGAACGGCATCAACCTGGAGGTCTACTACATTCCCGAGCATCCGTGGAACGTGCCGCGGATGATGAACTCGCTCAAGAAGTCGCTCGGGTACTACACCACGAACTTCGGGCCCTATTACCAGAAGGAGGCGCGCATCATCGAGTTCCCGCGCGTGGCCGCTTTCGCGCAGGCCTTTGCCGGCACCATGCCCTATTCGGAAAAGATCGGATTCATCGCTAATCTCAACCATCCCGACGACATCGACATGGTGTTCTACGTGGTGGCGCACGAGATGGGCCATCAATGGTGGGCGCATCAGGTGGTGGGCGCGGATATGCAGGGCGCGACCTTCCTTTCCGAATCGCTGGCGCAGTACTCGGCACTGATGGTAATGGAGAAGGAGTATGGCCCCGACATCATGCGCAAGTTCCTGCGCTACGAAATGGACAATTACCTGAGGTCGCGCGGGCGCGAGCGGTTGAAGGAGCGGCCGCTGCTCACGGTCGAGTCGGAGCAGGGATACATTCACTACCGCAAGGCCAGCGTGGTGCTCTACGATTTCAGGGAGACCATCGGGGAAGACAAGATGAACGCCGCGCTGCGCCAATTGATCGCGCAGCACGCCTATATCGCGCCGCCCTATCCTACATCCTGGGCGCTGGTGAATGGGCTCGGCGAGCAGACTCCCCCTGAAGACCAGTACCTGATCAAGGATCTGCTCGAAGAGATCACGCTGTTTTCAAACCGCACGCTCGACGCCACCGCGCGCAAGCGCCCCGACGGCAAGTATGACGTCACGGTCAACGTGGAAGCCCATAAGTTCAGGGCCGATCCCAAGGGCAACGAGACCGAGGTTCCGCTCGACGACTGGATCGAGATCGGCGCCTTCGCCAAACCCGACAAGGGCCGAAAGTACGGCCGGACGCTCTACCGGGATCGCATCCACATGACGCAGGCGCACGGCACCTACACCTTCACTGTGAGCGAACTGCCGGACAAGGCAGGCGTAGACCCATTCAATTTGCTGATCGATCGAATTCCGGATGACAACGTGAAGAGCGTTACGATGGGCGCGGCACAGCTTGCGTCGGCGAAGTAGTTCAGTCGACAGTCTACAGTTAACAGTCGACAGTCAACATCTGGCTAGTCCAGGTGCTTTTCGATCCACTTCCGAATGTGCGGAATCGAGTTGCGCGGGAAGCGATGCGGAGAGTTGTAGAAGCGGAAGTCGAGTGACGCCGCGCGTTCGGCCAGTCTCTTTTTGTGCTCCAGATTCTTCTCGCGCGTAAACCACTCGTCGTCGGTGGCGGCGATGTGCAGCACGTGCGTCCGGGCGCGGTGGTAGTG
>JASHQD010000257.1 GCA_030037755.1 Terriglobia bacterium | reverse complement strand
GGAATCGGAGGGACCGAAGCCACAGCCGCCAAGCCCAACGTCCCGGCGACGCCTCCTCCTCCGGGGGCGTACGGAATACCGCCGGCCCCGGGCACCCAGAACGCCGATACCGAGCAGGTGCAGCCGGCCGCGATCAAGAAGAAGCCGGGACCCGTCAAGCGGTTCTTTTCGATTTTCAAACACAAGGCGTCGAATGGGGACCCGTCGAGCGGCGCTGACGCCAACCCGCCTCCGAACGCCGATCCCAACCCGCCAAATAGTGACGCCGGCCCGCAAAATCAGGAGTAGAATAAGTCAGGGTCGAGGGAGCCGGCTGGTTTCTGTCCGCGGCCGGCTTACAATAGGGGGTTTGCCATGGGCGGACTCACGCAGGCGGTATCCATCCTCTCTCTCTGTTTGTTTGTTCTCAGTCTCGGCAGCGTGGGCGCGCGCGTCGCACCGCAGCCGCAAGCGCTCACCCCACCTTCCGTCGCGGCGCAGCAGCCGGCGCGCACTGAACTCACCGCCGAACAGCGCGGCGACATCTTCATGGCGCGAAAAAGCTACGCCGACGCCATCGACTACTACGCGCGCGCGCTTCGCCAGGACAATACTCACGAAGCCTACGCTGCCATCTTGAACAAGATGGGGATTTCCTTCCAGCAGGAAGACGATTACCTGAGCGCGCGCAAGTCGTACAAAAAGGCGTTGAAGCTCAATCCCGACCTGGCGGAAGCCTGGAACAATCTGGGCACCACTTATTTCCTGCAGGACAAGGCCGGCAAATCGGTGAAGTACTACCAGCACGCCATCGCGCTCCTGCCCGGGTCGGCGTCGTTCCACATGAACCTGGGAACCACGTACACCCGCCTGAAGAAGTTCCCCATGGCCGTGGGAGAGTATCGCGCGGCGCTCACGCTTGACCCGACGATTCTGGCGGAACACTCCACCACGGGCACCGTGGTACAACCGCGCGACGTCGACGCGGAGTACTTCTACTACATGGCCAAGGTCTTCGCCTCGCTCGGCCGCGCTCCCGAGGCCGTCAGCTATCTGCGGCGCGCTTTCGAAGAGGGATTCCACAACACCAGGCAGCTCGACGACGATCCCGACTTTGCCAAAATCAGCAAAGACGCGGACTTCGTCGCGCTGCGCAACAGTCCGCCCGTGGCGATTCCCGCGACCGAGTAGCGTCGCCATTCACCAGAGAATCTTGCGTAGGGCGCGGCCACCCTGACGTGGCACGGGCGTCGCGCCCGTGTGTGCTCACGGACGGGGCTTGCCCTGAGCGAAGGGAAGGGATGGCCGTGCCGGAACTGTCCGTCAGTGGGCGTCGGTGGACCCACAACACACTAATCGCCGCTACGCCCGCTACCTGCCGCGACAAACCGGTCGAGCTCGACTTCCAACAGCTTCAGAGTCTCCTCGCACCCCATCACCAGATCCTTCATAGGTTCCCAGAGCAGGATGAAGACATAACTGTGCCGAAAGAAGTGGCGAAATTCGAGGTACCCCTTCAGGCGTTGCTTCAGTGCCGGCGAAAGTAGAGCGGCTCTCAGCGCCGTGGGCTTCGTCATCGCGTCCAAAAGGTCCTTGTGCCAGGCGTCGCCGCTCGGCAACGGATCGCCCAATTGCAGGGTGGTGCGCTTGAAAATGTTTTCCACGCCGCCATAAAAGGAGTGGAGCATTGCCGCGAGGGCGGAGAGCTCGATCTCATTGGGCGGGCTGACCGAACATTTCTCGATAAGAGGCCGGTGGACATCGAGCAAGTGGCGGAGTTGCTCACGCTCCAGCGAGATTTGCTCTAACAGGTCATCCCACACGAACCATCTCCCCTTTTCGCTTGAGATAGCGCGTAAAAGGATTGTCCTGATCGAGATCGACAAGGTCCAACGGCCTGTTCAAGGCATCGTGGGCCGCCCCCATGGCATGAAAGAAAACCTGGGGAGGCAATCCGGAGACGGCGAGGTCAACATCGGAGTCTTCGCGCAGAGTTCCCTTTGCCGCCGACCCGAATACGTACACTTCGCGCGCCCCGGCCGCCTTCAGGGCCGCCGCTGCCGCCGCAATCGATTCGCTCAGATCGTCTGCCACCTTCAGTTCCTCCTCATCATGCATCCGCTATCAGGAATCCGCTATCAAGCATCCGCTCAAGTGCCGATCGCGCTTCTGCCGCCGCCCCACGCCCTTCGACAAGCGCAACCAGCGAACGAGCGAAACCGGCTGTGCACGCCAGGTAGCCAGCGAAAGAGCCAGCCGGGAGAATCGGCCGGGGACGCCGGTTGCACGGATAAGCTTAGATCAAGCGAAGGAACGCGTCTAGCGGACGGATTTCTCCGATTTCTGCGGCGTGGCACGGGCGTCCCGAACGCAGGAGCGGCGCTGACTGCCAACCCGCAGTTGTAGCCCGGGCTGGCTCTGGCCACGGCGGGTAGCGACTGGCTCCCGAGGCGGGAGACAGCCAGCAATTTGGGCTATTGCTGTTTAGCTCAGCTCGAGTTTTTCATTTGTAAGCTGGACGGCTCTCTGGGCGAAATCGCATATGCAGCACGCGCGCCTTCGGGTCATGCCTCGACATATTCGACTTCGGCTTCTTTCAGCACTTCGTCACGAAAGTACTTACTGAGGCCCTGCGGAGTGTTCAAATCGACCTTCCTGCCGCCAAAGGCAAGCGAGAGTTCCTCTTCCATATCGTAAAGCTCAAAGAATCCCACACTCGTTCCAGGCTGGAATTCCACCAGAATGTCCACGTCGCTCTCGGGCGTAAAATCCGGCCGCACGACAGACCCGAAGAGCGCAAGCCTGCGAATCCGGTTTCGCCGGCAAAATTCGGCTATTTTTACCCTCGGCACAGGAATCTCGGCCATAGCGCTATGCTTTCACGCACGTTAAGAAATGCAAGCGATTGTCGAGCGCGGCAAGGAGCGGGCATCCCAAACGGTTGTCGCTTGGCGGTAGCCGGTTGTCGGGCAGGTTGGTTGCTGGTTGTCGGTAGTCGGTCATGGTCTCCGGCAAACCAGGAACCGACAACCGGCAACCGGCATTCACCAACCGACAACCGGCTGCCAGCCGCGGAATGATCACTATCAGAAGATCGACGGCCGCCCTCGAAGCGGCTCCCGCCTTGGGCTCCGCGCGCGCTTCATGCCGAGCGCGACAACGATGACCAGAAAAATCAAAGACATCAGCGCCAGCTCAAGAGTGCCGTTACCGCCGTCGGGCGCAACGTGAAAGATCCGTTCGATGAAATCCATTGGTGTTCTCCCTCCTCCTCTCGGTTGTGGCCCTCGACCCGGTACAGCCCGGAATTGCGTGGGAGCTATTCACCGTCGTCGTCTTCATCATCGTCACAGCAGCAGGGGTAGCCTTGATGGCAGCCAGCCCGGTGGTGTTTTTCGCAGCACCCCTTGCGGCAGTCCTCGCAATCCTCCCCGCGCTCGCAGTCGCACCAAATGGTGTAAGCCAGCACCTCCAGGACCTTGGCCGGCGTCATCGGGTCATCGCTCTCGATGACGAGTTCGCAGCTTCTTGGGCACCTTTCGGTGGCCTTGTATCGAATCACGACCGGCAGGCACGATCCGGGGATCAGCGTCGCCGGGAAAGGATTGTTGAGCAACTTCCAATGCCCGCTTTTGCGCTTGAAGCTTACGCTGGTCACGCGCAAGCTGCACTCGCCCACGTTACAAATGGACAGGGTGCGATCCACACAGCAATGTGCGGTTACGCCACCAAAGTTGGTGGAGCCCGTTACGGCAAGCTTGCCGGAAGGCGCTTCGCCTGACACGCTAATGTTTGTCGCAGACGCCGGATCTTTGCTGCGGATGGTGATGATTCCGCCGGTTGCGCCCAAACCCGTGGGTTGGAAGCGGATCGTTAAATCGATTGCGCCTCCGGCGCTCACGACGAGTGGGTAGGAGACTACGCCCGGCACCAGAAAGTCCGGAGAGGATGAGGTGATGCTGGA
>JASHQD010000256.1 GCA_030037755.1 Terriglobia bacterium | reverse complement strand
ACCCGCTCTGGAGGGCTCCCAACGGCGCCAACGCTTTCTTCTCCAAGCTTCTGCCGATTCTGCTGGGCCTGGCGGCGGTGGTCTTGCTGTTGGCGTGCGCCAACCTCGCCAACCTGCTCCTGGTGCGCAGCGTGTCGCGGCAAAAGGAATTGGCCATTCGCCTCTCGCTCGGCGCCAGCCGGCGGCGGCTGGTCCGGCAACTGCTTGTCGAGAGCCTCGTTCTGTCCCTCGCCGGCGGCGTGCTGGCGGCGCTGGCTACGGTTTGGACCTCCCGTTCTTTCATGAGATTCGCGCCCGTAAGCGATCTTCCGGTCTGGCTGACCGTTGACGTCGACCGGCGCGTGCTGATCGCGACCCTGGCGATCGCCGTGGTCACGGCCGTCCTCTTCGGCATCCTGCCGGCCCTGCGGGCTGCCGGAATGAACCCCGCCGGCGTGCTTAAGGATGAAGCCGGGAGCGTAGCCGGAGGCGGGCACAAGACTCGGCTCTCGGCGTCACTGGCGATGGCGCAGATTGCTCTTTCGTTGCTCTTGCTCGTCTCGGCGGGCCTGTTCATCCGCAGTTTCCGGGCCACGCACCGATTCAACCCGGGATTCGACGCTCGAAACGTTCTGCTCGAGTCCTACGATCTGTTCGCCAACGGCTACAACGAAGCCGATGGTATCGCGCTCGACCGGCAGGTTCTCGATAAGACCGCAGCCCTGCCCGGAGTCCAGAGCTCGAGCCTCGCGAATTGGGTTCCGCTCGGGTTCAGTTCAAGTTCGGACGAGTTCACGCCGGAGGGCTACGTGGCCGGGCCGCACGAGGTTGTCGAGGCCGGCGTGGCGCATGTGAGCCCCGGGTACTTTGCAACCATGAGGATCCCCATCCTGCGCGGACGCGACTTCGCTCCTCAGGACTCGGCGGATTCGCAGCCGGTGGTCATCATCAACCAGGCGCTGGCGGATCGCTATTGGCCGCATCAGCAGGCTATCGGGAAGCGGATGAAGGTCTCGGGCAAGTGGGCTACGGTGGTTGCCGTGGCCCGCACCATCAACTACTACGACCTGAACGAACCGCCGCAACCCTTCATGTATCTGCCGTTGTATCAGTTCTACGATCCCGGCGTCACGGTTCATGTTCGCACCGCCCGCGACCCGATGGGGTCCGCGCGCGCCGTCGAGCAGACGATTCACCAACTGAACGCGGACTTGCCCGTCTTCAATGCCGCTCCGCTCGACACGCGGATTCAGGCGGGCACTTTCATCCTCAGCATGGGTGGCGCGCTGGTGGGCGTGTTCGGCGCGCTGGCTCTGGTCCTGGCCGCCCTGGGCATCTATGGCGTAGTGGCCTACGGCGCCAGGCAACGAACGCACGAGATCGGCATTCGCATGGCGCTCGGAGCACAGTCGGGTGACGTGCTGCGCCTGGTGATCCGGCAAGGCGCGAGGCTGGGACTGATCGGGGTGGTCCTCGGCCTGCTGGCGTCGCTCGCCTCCGCTCGCTTGATGTCGAGCCTGTTGTTTGGCGTGGGCGCGAGCGATCCCCTGACCTTCGCCGGCGTCGCCATTCTCATGTCGCTGGTGGCGCTGGTGGCGTGCTACATCCCGGCGCGACGCGCCATGCAACTCGATCCCATGAGGGCGCTGCGGCACGAGTAGGTCCAAACCCGTCACATTGGGATTCGGTAGTGGCGAAAGACGCCACCACCTGGGATTCCGGCCCCTGTCGCCGCCCGTTCGCTCGTGGTACACTGGCCGTTCCACAACCGAAAAGTGAAAGGCGCCCCGATGGAAGATCTCGGCAACATCCTGCCTCGCGTCCTCAAGAAACATGTTCGCGGCGAAAGCGCTCCGGTGCTGGCGGTGCTCGCGGGCGTGTGGCCCCGAGTCGCCGGAAAGGCGATGGCGGAGCAGTCGCGTCCGGTTTCGTTTTCAGCGGGGACACTGACGCTCGCCGTTACGTGCCCGAACTGGGCGGTTCAGCTCAAGGGCCTGAGCGAAGTGATTCGCAAGGCGGCCAATGAGGCTCTGGGTCGCCCGGCCGTGCGGCAGGTGCGCATCAAGCTGGCGGATCTCAATGAAGACGCCGGGCGAAAACCAGCCGCGAAGCCCGAACACGGCAGGCAACTCGCAGCGGATTCTGTCGAAGCGGACATCCCCGCGCTGGCGAAGCTTGCGCCGGAGCTTCGCGAGATCGTCGCGCGATCGTTCGCCAAGTACTTCGCGCATTCGGATCGAAAGGTGAATTGAATGGCCCTGACGGAGAAGGAAGTCCGCTACGTGGCGGAACTCGCGCATCTGAAACTGACCGACGCGGAAGTGCAGCACTTCATGCCGCAGCTCGATTCCATCCTCGAGTACATCGCCAAGCTGAACGAGCTTAACCTGCAGGGGATTGACCCGATGGCCCAGGTGCTCGCGGAAGGTCCTCCGGGATTCGCGCTGCGGCGCGACGCTGCGCGGCCGATGTTCACGCCTGAGGTGGCGCTGGCCAATGCGCCCGACCCCGGTCCCGGACTCTTCAAAGTGCCTCGCGTGATCGACAAGGAATAGTCACGCCGACTCGCATCCATGGATCTCACTGCTCTCAATCTGGCTGAAGTCCGCGACGCCGTGCGCAGCAAGACCGCGTCCGCCAAGGAGGTCGCCCTCGCGCACCTCGAGCGCATCAATCGGGAGGACCGGAACGTCCGGTCTTACCTGACGCTCTCACCCGAACGCGCTCTGGAGCAGGCCGCGCGCGTGGATCGCGCCGTGGCAAGCGGCGATCCTCTCGGACGCCTGGCAGGCGTGCCGATTGCCGTCAAGGACGTAATTCTCACGCGCGGCGTGCGCACCACCTGCGCCTCGCGGATTCTCGAGCATTACATCCCGCCCTACGACGCCACCGCGGTCGAGCGCCTCGAGGCCGCCGGCGCCTGCATCCTCGGCAAGACGAATTGCGACGAATTCGCCATGGGTTCGTCGACGGAGAACTCGGGCTTCTTTCCCACTCGCAATCCGCATGACCTCGAACGCGTGCCCGGCGGATCGAGCGGCGGATCGGCCGCCGCCGTGGCCGCGAATCTCGCCACCGTGGCGCTCGGCTCCGACACCGGCGGATCGATCCGGCAGCCGGCAGCACTTTGCGGCGTCGCGGGCCTGATGGGCACTTACGGACGCGTGTCGCGATTCGGACTGGTCGCCTTCGCCTCGTCGCTCGATCACATCGGGCCATTCGGGCGATCGGTGCGCGATCTCGCTGCCGTGCTGCAGACAATCGCCGGCCGCGATCCCCACGATTCCACGTCTGCCGATGTCCCGGTGCCGGATTACGAGGCGGAGCTCGAGGGCGGCATCGAAGGGCTGCGCGTTGGCATACCGCGCGAGTATTTCGCCGGGCTCTCGGCCGAAATCGGCGATCCCATCCAGCGCGGCATCGACCTGCTTCAGAACATCGGCTGCGAGATGGTTCCGGTTACGCTGCCGCACACCGATTACGCCATCGCCTGCTACTACATCATCGCCACCGCGGAGGCCAGCTCGAACCTGGCCCGCTACGACGGCGTCCGCTACGGGCTGCGCGCTTCGGAATACGATGATCTGCGCGACATGTATGAGCGCACGCGCGACGCGGGATTCGGCGCCGAGGTCAAGCGCCGCATCATGCTCGGCACTTACGTGCTGAGTTCGGGGTACTACGAGGCCTACTATCTGAAGGCACAGCGCGTGCGATCGTTGCTGGCGCGCGACTTCAACGAAGCGTTCAGATCCGTCGATGTGATCGTGACGCCGACCTCGCCCGTGCCCGCGTTCAAGATCGGCGAACGTTCCGACGATCCGCTGCAGATGTATCTCGCCGACATTTACACGGTCACGGCGTCACTTGCCGGCATCCCGGGCGTCAGCGTGCCTTGCGGCAGGACCCAGGGCGATGAGGCGAGCGGCGTGCCACCATTGCCGGTCGGCATGCAGCTTCTCGGACGCCATTTCGACGAGGCCCGGCTGCTGCGCGCGGCTTATGCGTTTGAAAGAGCCGGCGGATTCGACCGAGGGTAATGCCAGCGCGCCGGGGTCGATTAATTCCAAAGTGACCCACGACCCACTACTGAATCGTCTTACGCTTTGCGGCGAACAGGCGCTATATTCTACGCACGTCGTGCGGAGAATAGGCCGCTTCATCCACGAATCTCCGGACTGGCCCAACTTCCAGTGGGACCACCAGCGTGTGCAGGCGCGTCTGCTGGGCGTCCGCCATACCGAGAAGATCGATGCTGAATGGGTTAAAATGCGCGGGTCTTGGGCAGCGCCTCTAGCCTAGTCCGTCGCAGGACAAGGGCTTCCTCCTGTGGCTCAACGTTCAGTCGCGGGGAATTCACTATTCACGATTCACCATTCGCTACTCACTATTCGCTCGACTCCCTACTCCCGCGCCCGACCAATCCGCAATTGGACTTTATTGTGCCCTGCAAGGCCCTGTGCTAGCATTCAAAGTTGCCCTGCATTCCGCATACCGCGTAGGGTCAAGCCTCACGAATCCAGGAGCTTCTTGTGAAAGTTTACGATGGACAGAACCTGCGTAATGTCGCCTTGGTGGGTCACGGCGGTTCCGGCAAGACGCAGCTTGTTTCGGCGCTTCTCTATGCCGCGGGCATGATGAATCGACTCGGCCGGGTGGACGACGGCACTTCGGTGACGGATTACGACGAGGAGGAGATCCAGCGCAAATTCACGGTCAGCGTGGCGCTCGCCTACGCCGAGTGGGGCAAGACCAAGATTAATTTCATCGACACGCCCGGCTACAACATCTTCCTGCACGAGACCGAGGCGGCGCTTCTGGCCGCCGACGCGGCGCTGGTTCTGGTGCACGGCGTGGCCGGTGTGGAAGTGCAGACGGAAAAGACCTGGGGATTCGCCGACAAGTACGCTTTGCCGCGGCTCGTGGTCGTGAACCAGCTGGATCGCGACCGGGCAAGCGTGGAGCGCACTCTCGAATCGCTGAGCAATGCGTTCGGCCGCTCGGTGGTGCCCATCCAGCTTCCGCTGGGCGAGGAGAAGAGCTTCCGCGGCGCGATCGATCTGGTGAAGATGAAGGCTTATTCCTACGAGCCGGGCGGCTCCGGCAAGGCCACGGAAATGGAAATTCCCGCCGAACACGCCGATGCCGCGCAGAAGGCCCACGAAGCGCTGGTGGAGATGGTGGCGGAAGGCAACGACAAGCTGCTCGAGGAGTTTTTCGAGAAGGGAACGATTCCCCTGGAGGATCTGGTTCCCGGGCTGCGGCAGGCGGTTGCCGAGCGCCGCATCTACCCGGTAGCCGTGTCCGCCGGACTTCCGAATATCGGCTCCGGCAGCCTGCTGGACGCGATTGTCGATTATCTTCCGTCGCCGCTGGCTCGCGGCAAGGCGCAGGGTGTGGACAGCGCCGGCGGCTCGGCCGTCGAGCGGAAGGTTGCCGACGACCAGCCGGTCTCAGCGTTCGTCTTCAAAACCGTCGCCGATCCTTTTGCAGGCCGGGTGAGCTACTTCAAAGTGATGTCCGGCGTGGTGAAGAACGACGCCGTGCTCAC
>JASHQD010000255.1 GCA_030037755.1 Terriglobia bacterium | reverse complement strand
AAGAACTGGAAGCCGCAATCCGTGAATACATCGAAGTGCACAACGAAAATCCCAAGCCCTTCGTTTGGACCCGAACTGCGGACCAGATTCTCGAGAGTATCGCCCGCTTCGCCCAGCGTGCATGCCCTTCTCCGGCCGAGGGACTTACATCACGAACCACTGGGACAGGAGACTAGCATGACAACTTTGGAAGCGTCAAGCTTAGAGTCGCGGGGGCTCGGGAGTCCTGCGCTTCATCGGGTGGGAGAATGCGATCGGCCTGGTAAGGCACAATGAGTTGCAGTGTGCCACACGGTGAGGCATCATAATGGCATATGCCTCAGTCTGAAGCGGCAGTCACGAAACGGGGCCGGCGCGTCGCGGCCAAATCCGGCAGACGCAGAGTCGAATCACGATACACGGTCGGACTGCCCCCCGTGCTGGCCCATCGTGTGGAACGGTACGCCGAGACCATTGACGCGAGTATGAGCAAGGCGCTGGCTTCGCTGGTGCGCCTCGGCCTGGACGGCCAAGAGAACCGCAAACGGGAGTTCTTCAAGAAACTGAGGCAGAACCTTGCCCAAGAGGACCCGCAGAACGAAGATCAGCTCGTCGAGGAGTTCCGCGCTTTGATCCTTGGCCATTGACGCATGCCGAAGATTCAGTGGGAACGCCTCCCCAGAGAACGGTGGGTTCACCTCCGCGACCGCGCCAAGGAGCGCCAAATCTCCCAGGAAGACCTCTTTGAACTGGCGGAATGGAAAGCCCAGGACCCGCACGTGCCCGACGGCGACTGGTACAAGGATTTTGGAACCTTCAAGCTGTGCGGTACCGGGAGATATCCGACCACGTTTTTACTGGCTGGCCAGACCGCTCGGGGCACGCGGCTGTGAGGACCTGCCAGGTTTAACGCGTTGTATTCAGGGGCTGCGCCAGCCTGGGGTACCCACGGCCGTCCGCACCTATCTCCTCGATGAACGAGACCTGTCTTGACCGCCTTCGCTTGTATGGCGCACCCGTTCCGCGTCCGGCCGGTCGTCCGAATGAAGCTGCTTCGCGCGCTCGCCTGCCTCCCGCTGAGTAGCAAACGTCGCCGGCGCCCGCTTAAGAGCCGCGCGAACGGGCTCGCGCCCCTTGGCACGTCGCCGCGCCCGGCTCGCCGGCTGGAGAGCATTTTCGGGCAGTCTCATAAAGTTCTCCGGTTGAAGCAAGCTGGCTACCGAAATGTCTTCATCCACAGCTTCCCAGTGGATACCAACGCCGCCGCCGATGAGTTCCCAATGGGCTCTTTGCTCCGTCGACGCGCCTAGCAGGCGAGGGAACCAGGCGAGTGGAACCGTAATCGTACGGCCGTCCGAAAGGACCACGCCCAGTTCATCCTCCGTACAGGCGACCTCCATCGCGACCGCCTCAACCTTCTCCGCCAAAATACTCATGCCACGCCTCCAGAAAGAATAGCCGATTCTCCAAAACTATCTGGCGGATATCGGTTAATTCGTGACCTCGAAAACCGCGATTGTCTGCCAGTTCCGTTGGCTCAAGCCAGAACTTCGCATAACGCCCGGCGTGAGCAACATGGATGTGCGGCGGCTCTCGTCCCTCAAGGCTGTAAAAGAAAAATCGGTAACCCCGCACGCGCAAGAGGGCCGGCACAGCGCGAGTTTAGCATGCGATATCATGTTCTCGCCAAAGCCAAGCTAGATGTTTGGCTAGCCCTTGACGCCCAGCCGTGGGCGGGGTAGGTTGGACAGCAGGAAGGGGTTAAGGATTTAGAGAGAGGGACCCGTGACGATTACGCTTGAGCTTCAACCCGAGATCGAAAAAGGACTCCTTACCCAAGCGACGGCGCGCGGCCTGTCGCTCAGCGACCTTGTTAAAGAGATCGTGGCTCGCGAGGCGCACGCTTCGCTCGAACCACCGCCCCGGCGCAGCGGTCGGGAGTTAATCGATGCATGCGCCAGGGTACAGGGTTTGCTCACGGATGAAGAAGTTGACACGCTTTTTAGCCGAGGTCCCTCCTTTGCTCGGCCGGTCGATTTCGAATGAGCGGCTTCCTGTTGGATACCAATGTGCCATCCGACTTGGTGCGACCCCAACCTGAGCCGAAGGTGAAGACCTGGGTTGCCGCACAGGATCTCGTCACGCTGTTCATGAGTTCCGTGAGCTTCGGAGAGCTCCGTAAAGGGATTGTCCTGCGGTCGCCCGGGAAGCGGAGAGCGAAGCTCGAGGATTCGAAATACTCGCAGCACAAGTCATGCGGCTTCGGCCGGGTCCACGCGTTGAGGTGGTCCGTTCTGGGTTGATCCACCCCGTCCATCAGCGCCTGCGAGTCTTCGCCTGGGAAATTCTGGGGCGCGCGGCGTGACTTGAAGGGGCGGCGAAGACCGAGTAAACGCGCATCCTGCGCACTCAGGAGATCGAGACTTGGCTATTCTGCGACGAGTGATCCTCAAGGGTTTCAAGTCCATCAAGGCGGCCGATCTTGAATTGCGCCCGCTCAATGTCCTAATCGGTTCAAATGGGGCGGGCAAAAGCAACCTCGTTTCGTTCTTCAAGATGCTCAATGAGATGATGGCGGGGCGGCTCCAACAGTACATCGCGACCTCGGGCCGCGCACAATCGATTTTGCACTTCGGCCCCAAGGTAACGCCGCAAATGGAAGCACAGCTCGAGTTCGAGGTGAGCGATGCTGTGGACACCTACATGATGCGCCTATTCCACGCGGCGGGGGACAAGTTGGTCTTCGCGGAGGAGAGCTTGCGCTTTCACAAAACCGGCTACCCAAATCCCCAGATGGTCTCTTTGGGGTCCGGACATGAAGAGACGCGAATCGGTCAGGAAGCCGATAAGGGGGGGCCAACGGTCAGAGTCTTCCGTAGGTTGCTCAATAATTGCCGTGTATATCACTTCCATGATACGTCGGCGACAGCACGAGTTCGCCAGTATTGTTACATCGGGGACAACCGTTGGCTAATGCCCGACGCAGGAAACCTGGCCGCGTTGTTGCTGCGCCTCCGCGAAGAGAACGGCGGAGCCGTTTACCAGCGCATCGTCACAACAATCCGCCTCATTGCACCATTCTTCGACGACTTCAGTCTAGAACCGGCCGGTCCGGAGAAGAAGGACACCATTTTGAACTGGCGAGATAGGGGGTCAGACCAAGTGTTCGGCCCACATCAGCTTTCTGACGGTACGCTGCGAGCAGTGTGTCTCGTGACCTTGCTCATGCAACCCGAAGATGAGCTGCCGGACTTGATCATCGTTGACGAGCCGGAGTTGGGGTTGCATCCCTACGCTCTCAACCTGATCGCATCGCTTTTCAAGAAAGCCTCGCACCACGCGCAAGTGCTGATCAGCACGCAGTCGAGTTCCTTCCTTGACAACTTTGATCCTGAAGACGTCGTTGTCGTGCGGCGGGAAGGTCGAGAATCGCAATTCACGCGGCCCGATGCGGCAAACCTGAAGGCGTGGCTGGACGAGTATAGCTTGGGCGAAGTCTGGGAGAAAAATGTCATCGGTGGGGGACCCCACTAATGCCACGCATCTACCTCTTTGCCGAGGGGACCACCGAGCTTACATTCGCCGACACCGTGCTCAAGCCGCACCTTGCCAACCTGGGGGTGTACCTGCACCCTCCGGTCCTCATCGCCCACGCCAGGAAGAAAGGAATGGTACATCGCGGTGGCGGCCGCAAATACGTGCCGATGAAGAACGATATCCTACGGTTTCTAGCGCAGGAGAAAGCTGGGGACGTATTCTTTACGACGATGATCGATCTGTACGCAATCCATCCAGAGTTTCCAGGACTGGCGGAGGCTGAAAAACTACGCCACGTGCCCGAGAAGCGAGTTGAGGCCCTCGAACGGGCATTCGCCCACGATATCGCTGATAACCGATTCGTGCCGTACATCCAGTTGCACGAATATGAGGCGTACCTTTTTTCCGATCCGACTTGCTTCCGGTACTTCTATGACCACCACGAAAAGCAGATCGCCGTGCTAAAGGCCGTCGCGGAAGGGGTCGCGACGCCCGAGTTAATTGACGATGGACAGCACTCTGCTCCGAGCAAACGAATTACTGCGGAGTTCCCAGACTACGAAGACGCGAAGTCCGCCGTAGGGCCGCAGGTTGCAGAACTGATCGGTCTTGACGCGATCCGGAACAAATGCCCCCACTTCGCTGCGTGGCTGTCACGGCTCGAAAAGCTTGGCGCAGCAACTTACGAGCGATAGCGTGATCTCCCATCTGTTATTGGAGAACTCCCCATCGAACCGCTTTTGACTCGGCAGTTGTGTGGGTAGGCGCGGACCTTCTCTAGAAATCCGGGATACCTTCGGTATTACCGTACGATCCCCCAGAAAGCGGCGGCTTCATGCCGCCAATGACGGGTCAAATCCGGTGAACCGTGACAGACCGTCACGGTTTCTTAGCGTCGTACGGATTTTTGTACCTCAGAACCGTGCTCAGATCGATTCCCCGGATGATCCCGTCGGAGTGGTAGAACAAGCCCCACGAATCAATCGAAGACATGTCGGGAAATATACAGGCTTCCAGTACGAAGCTGGTGTTGTGAGGATCGACCCAGCCACCGCCGTCGCCGGTGGTACCGCCGAATTGATCCGATCCTCCGAGCTGTGTGCAATAGCATGACGCTGGATTCCCCTCGCAATTGCCCGACGACTGTTCCTGCGCGTAGTAAGCGAGCGCGGCGAGGCTCGGTTGCAGCGTGTAAAGAGTCGAAGTCAGCACGAAAATCTGGGATTGGTCTGACGCGGTGTAGACGCAGAAGTCGCGCGCGCCGGCCAGCCGCAGCGGGTTGCTGCCGTTGGTTCCGTACTCGGGATAGAATTCGCCGACCTGCCCGCCCGTCTGTGTACAGTAGCCTAGCGACTTGTCGGGCGGCCTCCGCTTTGAGGACGATTGTTGAGCGTTTGCGTTGAGCACTGTTCCGAGCAGTACCGCCCACGCGAGGAGCGCGCCTGCCACTCGTCCGATCGATCGATTCATACCCGTCTCCTTCTCATTGCCGCGTGACCGAGGAGTTTCCAAGCCGGGTCGAGTCTATCACAGCCGCCGGCGCGTCACGTTGATCCAAGATCCTGGTCTTCGACCGGTGGCTTACTTCAAAGGTCCGGGATAAAATAACAGCCGAACGGCCTGCTTGCTCGGATGTGAGAATCCGGAAAGCATCTTCGATCATGCCAACATCACGTTACGATGCAGTTGTCATTGGCGGAGGCCACAACGGCCTGGTGCATGCTGCCTATCTTGCGCGCGCCGGCAAGAAGGTGCTGGTGCTGGAGCGTCGTCACGTGCTCGGCGGAGCCGCGGTCACCGAAGAAGTGTTTCCAGGCTTCAAGTTTTCGGTCTGCTCCTACGTGGTTTCGTTGCTGCGGCCAGAGATCATCCGCGATCTCGATCTACCGCGGCACGGTCTCGAGATCCTGCCTCTGGACGGCACCTTCACGCCCATGCCGAACGGCGATTATCTGTGGCGCGTGAACGATCACGCCAAGACACGCCGCGAGATCGCCCGGCACTCGCCGCTCGATGCCGAAGCCTATGAGGAGTATGGCAAGGCGATGGCGGAGCAGGGCCGGTTCGTGAAGCCGATCCTAAGCATGACGCCGCCCGACCCGAGCCGCCTCGGCCCGGATGTCATCCGCAAGCTGATGTTCCTCGGCCGCCGCTTCCGCGATCTGCCGGAGCCCGACCAGTACAACCAGGTCCAGCTCATGACCATGAGCGCGGTCGATTTTCTCGACCAGTGGTTCGAGACCGACGTGCTCAAGGCCACGATGTCTGCCTCGGGCATCATCGGCACCTTTCTGGGAGTGCGCTCACCGGGCACGGCCTACGTGCTGCTGCACCACTACATGGGCGAGATCGACGGCGCTTTCCGCTCCTGGGGATTTTCGCGCGGCGGCACCGGCGCGATCTCGAATGCGATTGCCGGGGCGGCGCGCGAAGCCGGCGCGGAGATCCGAACCGGGGCGCCCATCGCGCGCATTCTGGTGAAGAACGGCCGCACCACCGGCGTCGCGCTCGAGAACGGCGATGAATTTGAAGCTAAGGTCGTTTCGTCGAGCGTCGATCCACGCCGGACGTTCGTCGGCATGATGGAACCCGGTTTTCTGCCCGAAGACTTCGTCGAGCAGGTCAAACGCTATAAGTTCCGCGGCTCGTCGGGCAAAGTCAATCTTGCGCTCGACGCTCTACCCGATTTCAAATGCCTGCCCGGGCCAGGAGCGCATCTGCGCGGAGCAGTGTCGATCTCGCCGAGCGTCGACTACATGGAACGCGCCTACGACGACGCCAAGTACGGCCGCTTCTCCAGGCGGCCCTATATCGATTGCGTGATCCCGTCGCTCACCGATCCGTCGGTCGCGCCGCCGGGTAAGCACGTGATGTCGTGCTTCGTGCAGTACGCGCCGTATCACCTGAAGGAAGGGAATTGGGACGACCAACGCGACGCGTTCGGCGATACCGTGATCGACACGCTCGCCGAATACGCGCCCAACATCAAGAGCATCATCCGCCACCGGCAGGTCCTCACGCCGCTCGATCTCGAGCGTGAGTTCGGGCTGACCGAAGGCAACATCTTCCAAGGAGAGTTGTCGCTCGAGCAGCTTTTCTTTCTGCGGCCGGTGCCAGGCTGGGCGCAATATCGCACGCCCATCAAGGGTCTGTACCTGTGCGGATCGGCCGCGCATCCCGGCGGCGGGATCATGGGTGCGCCGGGGAGGCTGGCGGCGGTGGAGGTCCTGAAGGATTGGAGGTGAATGCAGAAGCCTGAAGTCAGAAATCAGAAATCACGAACCCTGCGAGGTTCTTCTGGCTTCTGACTTTTTTTCACGATGCCCAACTCTCGCGATGTCGTCATCATCGGTGCCGGGCACAACGCCCTCGTGACCGCGTTCTATCTCGGTCGTGCTGGCCTGCATCCGCTCGTGCTGGAGCGCCGGTTTGTGGCCGGAGGCGCGGCGGCCACCGATGAGTTTCATCCCGGATTCCGCTGCTCGACTTACGCGCATTCCATCGCGGGTCTCTCGGCCAAAGTGACTGAGGACATGGCGCTCGAGCGGCATGGCCTGGATCTGATCCGGCCCGACCCAGCCGTATTCGCTCCTACGGACGATGGCCGGCCGCTGGTTCTGTATCGCGACACGAGCGCTGGTGGACGCTCGGCGCAGTCGATCGCGGAATTCTCGAAACGCGATGCGGCCAGCTATCCCGAATTTGCGCAGACGCTCGCGCGGCTTGCCGGCGTCCTGCGCCCCTTGATGCTGAAAACGCCGCCCGCCATGCAGGCGCCGGCGCTCGGCGATCTCTGGACCATGCTCGGCGCCGGACGCGCGCTACGTGGAGTCGGCTCAAAGGACATGTTTCGCCTGCTGCGGTGGGGTCCGATGGCGGTGGCGGACCTGGTGGCAGAGTGGTTCGAATCGGAACCGCTGCGCGCCGTGGTCGCCGCGCGCGGAATCTTCGGAGCTGCGCTCGGGCCGTGGTCCGCCGGGTCTGGAGCGCTCTTGTTGCTGCGGGCCGCTTTCGATCCCGAACCCGCTTCCGGCGTCTGTTTCGCGCGGGGCGGCATGGGAAGGCTCGCTCATGCGCTCGAGGCATCGGCGACCCAAGCCGGCGCCGAGATTCGCACAGATTCCGAGGTGGTACGGATTCAAGCCAAAGATGGCATCGTGTCCGGCGTCGCGCTTTCGAGCGGGGAAGAAATCGCTGCGAAAGCCGTCATTTCGGGAACAGATCCGCGGCGGACATTCCTGAGCATGGTCGATGCCACGGAGCTTCAGCCCGATTTTGTCGGCCGTATCCGCAACTACCGATGCAGCGGCGCGCTGGCCAAAATCAACATAGCCCTTGATGGACTGCCTTCGTTCACAGCCGCGAAGAATCAAGGCGACCGGGGACAATTCCTCGGCGGGCGCATCCACGTCGGTCCGGAGATCGACTACATCGAGCGCGCCTTTGATGCCTCAAAGTACGGTGCCTTTTCGACTGAACCTTATCTTGAATGCGCCATCCCCACGCTTTCCGATCCACAGCTCGCTCCGCCCGGCAAGCACGTGATGTCCGTCTACGCGCAATTCGCCCCTTACAAGCTAAGGGATCACGATTGGAGTTCCAAGCGCGATGCGCTTGGGGACGCGGTGGTGAAGACGCTGGCGCGATACGCGCCCGATCTGCCGGGCCTGGTCCTCCACCGCCAGGTTCTAACGCCGGCCGATCTCGAAGAGCAGCTCGGCATGACCGGCGGCCACATCTTCCATGGCGAACTGGCCCTCGATCAGATTTTCAGTCTGCGACCCTTGCTCGGGTGGGCGGCTTATCGAACGCCCCTGCGAGGGCTCTATCTGTGCGGCTCGGGAACCCATCCCGGCGCCGGCCTGACGGGAGCGAACGGCGCGAATGCCGCGCATGAATTCCTGAAGGATTGGAGGCGCAAGAAGAGAATCTAAACAACTTTGCAGCCGCCGGAGGGATCGGCGGCCGGGTTCGTATCCGGAGTGCCGGCGCCCGCATCTAAAGAAAAGCAGAATGAGTTGTATCCCGGCTTCAAACTTTTGTGTATGCTTGCTGTCCAGCAGCGCATCAGAACAGATGAGGCTGCACGGACGGTAGCAGTAACCTCGTGATGGGGTGAATGGATCGTGGCCAGTAAAACGAAAAAACCGACCGAGTTCAACGAGCTCCCGATACTTCCGGTTCGCGACACGGTATTGTTCCCCAATGCCATCCTGCCGCTGACGGTCGGCCGTGAGAGCTCGCTCAAGCTGATCGGCGATCTGAAAGAAGAAGAGAAGCTGATCGCCGTGATCTCGCAGCGCGATCCCCGCGTGGAGAATCCGCAGCCGGTCGATCTCTACCAGATCGGGACGGCGGCGTTCGTGCACAAGATCATCCGCCTGCCCAGCCAGAGCCTGTTTATCTTCGTGGAAGGGCTGCAGCGGATCGCCCTGGACGAAGTGATCCAGATGGAGCCTTATCTGCGGGCGCGCGTCCGCCCGCTGCAGGACATCAACCCGGATCCCAAGGAGCCGGACTTCGAAGCTTTGGTGCGCAGCGTCACCTCGCTGTTTCAGCAGGTGGTGCAGCTTTCGCCCACGTTGTCCGACGATTTGCAGACCGTGGCCATGAATATCGACGATCCGTCGCGACTGGCGGATTTCATCGCGGCTAATCTGCCTTCGATTTCCAATACCGAGCGCCAGGAGTTGCTGGAGAGTCTCGATCTGAAGCAGCGGCTCGACCGGCTGATGAAGCAACTCGCGCGCGAAGTCGAGGTCCAGCAGCTTCGCTCGAAGATTCAATCCGACGTCCAGGACCAGGTGACCCAGAGCCAGCGCGATTACTACCTGCGCGAGCAGATGAAGGCCATCCAGCGCGAGCTCGGCGAGGCCGACGAGACGCAGGAAGTGGAAGAGCTGCGGCAGAAGATCGAGGCCGCGGGACTGAGCGAGGAGGCATACAAGGAGGCTACGCGCGAGCTGAAGCGACTGGCCCGCATGTCGCCGGCCGCCGCCGATTACCACGTCACGCGGACGTATCTCGACTGGCTGGTGGCGTTGCCGTGGAACAAGTTCTCCGAATTTCACGTCGATCTGAAGAAGGCCAAGGAAGTTCTCGATGCGGACCATTACGATCTGGAAAAGGTGAAAGAACGCATCCTTGACTATCTTGCGGTTCTGAAGCTCAAGCCGGGACTGAAAGGCCCGATTCTCTGCCTGGTCGGACCGCCCGGCGTGGGCAAGACGTCGCTCGCCAAGTCTGTGGCGCGCGCCCTCGACCGCAAATTCGTCCGGATTTCGCTTGGCGGCATCCACGACGAAGCCGAAATCCGCGGGCACCGGCGCACTTACATCGGAGCGCTGCCCGGCCAGGTGATTCAGGGCATCCGGCGCGTTGAAACACGCGACCCGGTCTTCGTGCTGGACGAAGTTGACAAAGTGGGCCGCGATTTCCGCGGCGATCCCACCTCGGCGCTGCTCGAGGTCCTCGATCCCGAGCAGAATTCGCACTTCCGGGACAATTACCTTGACGTGCAGTTCGATCTGTCGCGCGTGCTTTTCATTTGCACCGCGAACGTGCTCGACACGATTCCGCCACCGCTGCTCGATCGTATGGAAGTGCTCGAGCTGCAGGGCTACACCGAAGAAGAAAAGATCGAGATTGCGTTCCGGCACCTGATTCCGAAACAGACCGCCGAGAATGGCATCGGCGGGGAGCAGATCGAATTCACGCGCCCTGCCGTGTCGGAGATTATCCGCAGTTACACGCGCGAGGCCGGGGTGCGGAACCTGGAGCGTGAAATCGCCACCGTTTGCCGCAAGCAAGCCCGGCGGTTCGCCGAAGGATCCACGGAGAAGCTGGTGGTTACGCGAGAGACGCTCGCGACGGACCTCGGAGTGCCGAAGTTCCGCCTTGATGCCGAGTTGATCGAGCGGACGCGCCAGCCCGGGGTGGCCGTCGGCCTGGCGTGGACTCCGACGGGCGGCGACGTGCTGTTCATCGAGACCACGGTGATGAAGGGCGGCAAGAACTTCACGATGACCGGCCACGTGGGCCAGGTCATGCAGGAATCGATGCAGGCCGCGCTTGCCTGGGTACGCAGCCACGCGCTCGAATACGACATCGATCCTGACTTCTTCAAGGAGCACGACATCCACATTCACGTGCCGGCGGGCGCCATCCCCAAAGACGGGCCATCGGCGGGCGTGACCATGGTGACCTCGCTGGTGTCGGCGCTCACCGGGCGCCCCTTGCGTCCGCGCGTGGCGATG